>JAZQWV010000088.1:0-43063 GCA_045632525.1 Candidatus Fimenecus sp. | reverse complement strand
AGGACATAAAAAACTATCGGGAGACACTTTGTAAAGAAGTGCCCCCGATTTTCTTTTTATAAAAATTAACACTTTCGGTTTGAAAGTGTAATAGTGGGTTATATACTTTGAAAGCAACGTGCCAATCTGAAAATGTTTTATTCGGTGTGTATAAGTGATATTGCAAATTAAAATTTGCAGTGATATTTTTGATGAATCAAAAGTGATATTGAAGCCTTGAGGCTTCAGTGTTATTTTATTCGCATCAACTGTCCGAAGGACAATATAACTATGCGAAGCATAATATAACTGCGAAGCAATACAACTCGACGGAAGGCGAATAAAACTGCCGAGTGTACTTACGAACACTCGGCTATACTGTGAGGCTATTTTTTTATTTATGATACTGCTTATTCAAAACACTTGATTACATCTGAGTCTTTCTTTACAAAAGCAATGAACTCATCAATGTTTGCTGTTATATCATAAGTGCCCTTAGTATAAACTGTCTTATCCTTTGTGAGAATCCACTCACCTTCCGGAATATAAACAGTTTTAGATGTTTGTCCTTGTTTTACAATCGGCGCAAAAATAATTTCATCACCGAACATATACTGACTATCAAGCGTATAACATATTTCATCGTCAGGGTAATGGAAGAACATTGGTCGCATAACAGGATAACCTTTTTCACAAGCAACATCCATCTGTTTCTGAATATATGGTCTTAATTTTTCACGGATGAAAATAAGATTTTTAAGAATGTGGAAATTCTCGTCACCAAAGCTCCAGATTTCATTAGGGTCACCGGTTGGCTCTTTCAAATCAGGATTTGGTTCAAAATGACGATTTCGTGAGCCATGAAGTCGCATAACCGGGCTGAAAAGTCCGAATTGGAACCAACGAACAATGAGTTCTTTGAAATAGTCACTTGTTATATCGGCACCGTAGAAGCCACCAATATCAGTATTCCACCAAGGAATACCACACATTGCCATATTAAGCCCTGCTTTAACCTGATGTGCAAGACTTTCAAATGTCGATTCAATATCACCCGACCACACGAGAGATGCAAATTTTTGACTACCCAAATATGCACAACGAGTGAGAGTGATTATGTCATCTCTGCCAATGGACTTGAATCCGTCATAAGCCATTTTTGAGTAGTAATATGGATACAAAAGTGCCACCATATCGGCACGACCCTTATACCAAATCAAATTATCAAAATGTTCTGGGTGAATTTCAGGCTCTGCCTCGTCAAACCAAAGGGCATCCACACCATTGTCTATATAATTTTCTTTTAACTTGCTCCACACATAGTCTCTTGTTGCAGGGTTGGTAACATCAATTTCACCTTGCCAACCATAGAAGTCGAAAACTCTGTCAGCACCACGGGTTGTTCGCATGAGCATATTGTTGCTTCTCATATAGTGATAATTTTCACTACCACCGTTTATTGTTGGCCACATTGACACAATGAGTTTTGTATTCATTTCGTGGAGTTCATCGGTCATCGCCTTAACATCTGGCCAATATTTAGGGTCAAATTTATAGTCACCCTGCTCTGTCCAATGAAAATAGTCAGCAATAATTGCAGAAAGTGGAATACCCAACTCCTTGTATTTTCTTGCAACTGAAAGCAATTCTTCTTGAGTTTCATAACGAAGTCTGCTCTGCCAGAAACCCGTTGCCCATTCGGGCATTTGGGGAGCGTAACCTGTTAAATCAGAGAGTGTTGTGCAAATTTCTTTAGGACTGCCTGCCATAACAACAAAATCCATAAACTTGCAACAATCACAGCTCCAACGAGTACGGTTATTTGAAAGCTCGCAAAGACCTGTTGATGGGTTATTCCAAAGAAAACCATAACCCAACGAAGAATAAACATAAGGAATTGTGCATTTTGCATTTACATTGCGGATGTCAATAGATGAGCCTTTAAGGTCGAATTCATTATCCCAACTGTGTCCCAAACCAAAGAAATGCTCGTTTTCATTTGGTTCAAACATAACACGAGCAGACCAAAGTCCACTGCCCTTATTATCAAAATGACGGAAATTGCTGTTGAATGTAAGCTCGGGTTTTTCTTCAAGAATTTTCTTATCATTAGCAAAGAAAGTGAGTTTTCCGTTGCCCTCAAGTTTCACCTTTAATGTGCCACAAGTAAGGGTTACAAATCCGTCAAACTCTTCTATTTTTGCATCAGCTTTTTGTGGCATAAGAGTATAATTTTCGTCGATTACCTGACAGTCAGGAAATGACTGAAAACGGATTGCATTGTTACCGCAAGCACTGATACGGATAAGTTCAGTATATCGCATTAAAAGTATTTCATTTTCTTTAATAACAAGGTTATTCATAACAAAACTCCATTTTATCTTTATAATTTTATTATATCATTGTTGGGATGCATCTTCAATAATAAAAAATAAAAGTCACAAAATAAAAAACGGACCCCTTACGGCATCCGTTTCTATTTTTGGCAGGGGCAGAAGGATTCGAATTATAGACTCACAACGCAAATGAGAGATTTGCGTTGTGCTTCTCGCTAAAAACGATTCCCCGAATCATTTTCTTAACGCTCGAATCCACGACACGCTCCGCGTGCCGTGAATCAACCCATTTACACAAACTAAAAAGAAAAAGAGCCGTAAAACGACTCTTTTTCTTTTTTTGGCAGGGGCAGAAGGATTCGAACCCTCGGCACGCGGTTTTGGAGTCGATCCGCGGTCTCACAGACTGCGTGCCTTCTTGCTTAGAAAAATAACAGCATTCCAATTCATAAAAAATCCACAAATATAAAAATGATGCTATTTTGATGCTATCCAAAAATTTCACACATACCAAAGTGTAAAATTTACCACGCTATAAACAAAGAATAGCAGAATAACAAACTTCGCAAAATCTGTCACAAAACATAGAATAAAATCGATATATATTTATATAAACTTAGTTATAATAAACTTACTGCTTTAGACTATTACTCACGTGGATTTTAATATATAGTATTTACGACATATTTTTATCGACTATTATTGACAAAATTGGCTGCAGGTGATATACTTACGTATATACTTAAGTATAATTGGAGGTAAGCTATGCTTAAATATCAATTTCCTGCAGTTAGAGGATATCAAGCTGGTAAAGAATATTACATTTGTATGATTCCGTTAGGTTTATTAAACAAAATTTTTCTAACCGATAATAATGACGTAGCTCCAGAGCATAGAGCACAGCGAAAAATTAACGAGTTAAGAATACCAGAAATTCGTGATTACATACTAGAAAATAGAGATTCATATGTCTTTTCTGCTTTAGCAGCATCTGTAGACGGAAAAATGGATTTTATTTCTACTAACACAAATGAAAATACAGGCCTTTTAGAGATAGATATGGATGCACATTTTCTTATAAATGATGGGCAACATCGAAAGGCTGCAATTGAAGCTGCGTTAGAAGAAGACGAAACACTTAAAGATGAGACGATTTCTGTTGTTATGTACAAAGACCAAGGATTACAGTCTAGCCAGCAAATGTTTACAGATTTGAATAAACATGCCGTGACAACATCAAAATCATTGAATACTTTGTATGAATCAAAAGATAGAGTTGCGATTATTACAAAAAATGTTGTCAACTCTATTGATTTTCTTCGAAAATATACTGATAAAGAAAAAGACAATTTAAGTAAGTTTTCATCAAATATATTTACGCTTAATACATTTTATACTGCACATAAGAGAATTATAAAAATCATAGGAGATGATGAAAACAGCGAAAAGATTATTTATGAATTTTGGTGCAATGTTGTGAATAATATGCGTGAATGGAACGAGATGGATAGGGGTGAATTAAGCAAAAAAAGTCTACGTGAAGATTATATTATTACTCAGGGATTAATAATATTATCTCTCGGAAGGGTTTGCGAATTTCTTTGTCGTAATGCGGACATTGATATGCATGAAGCACTTAAAGGTTTAAGAAACATTGATTGGCTTAGAAATAATGAAAAATGCTGGATAAATCGAGCAATAAAGCCTAATGGTAAGATAAACCGAAATGAACAAGGTATATTTTTGACATATGTTCAGATTAAACGATTGTTAAAACTTCCTATTAGTGTTGAAGAAAAAAAGAAAGAGCAAATAATGAGAGGATAATTTCAATGTCATATAGTGGTAAGTTTCAAGTTTTTGAAGAAATAATTAGAGAAATAATGGTCGTATATAAACATGATGAACGGCCATGGCTTATTGGATATAGTGGTGGTAAAGATTCAACTCTTCTTGTTGCATTGGTTTATGAAGCAATGCAAAGATTGAAGGGAACGGGTTCAATACTTAGTAAAAAGATTTATATTATTACATCAGATACAATGGTTGAAAATCCTATTGTTAAGGATTATATGCATTCATCTTCAAATAGCATTAATAGAGCCGCTAAAAAAGATAAACTGAATATTCAGGCAAACGTAATATATCCAGAGCCAGAACAAACTTTTTGGAGTAGAGTTATAGGTCTTGGTTATCCTACTCCAGAACCTCCAGGATTTAGATGGTGTACAGACCGTTTAAAAATCAATCCAATGAATAAGTTTGTAGATGAAAAAATAAAAGAAAGTGGAGAAATTGTTATTCTTCTAGGTGTTAGAAAAGGTGAAAGTCTTGCAAGAATGAAAACCATTACTGCACGTGAAATAGAAGGAAAACTTCTGAATTTACATAATGATATTCCAAATGCATATGTTTATAATCCTATTACAGAAATTCCTAATGAGTTGGTTTGGGAGTTTTTGTTAAAAGGAGATTGCAAAAGTCCGTGGGACACAGACATGAAATATCTTTTTCATTTGTATCAAGGTGAAAATCTTGGCGAAGAAAAAAGTGTACTGGGAGAAATCGATCGTGATAAAATTCCGGTTACAGGCAATTCTCGCTTTGGCTGTTGGTGTTGTACAATGGTTAAGGAAGATAAATCACTACAGAATTTTATTGATAAATCGACAGGAGAAGATGCAAGAAGATTAACATTACTTCGTAATTTTCGTAATAGACTTCTTGAAATGCGTGAAGATAATACATTAAGAGATAATAAACGTCGAAACGGTACTGTTTATAAAAAAGCGGATGGAAGTTTTGGAATGGGGCCATTTACGCTTGAAGCAAGACGCTTAATTCTTAGAGGTTTGTTGGAACTTGAGAATGAGACTGGTTTGGAACTTATAACTGAAGCAGAGCTGAAAGTTATAGATAAGATGTGGGATGAAGAAGGCGATTTAACTTGTCGAAACTTAGTTAACATTTATTTTGAAGTTAAAGGTAAAAAATTGCCATGGGATGGATATAAAACACCACGTTTTGATGATGAAGCAATTCTTGCAATTGAACAAGTTGCAGAAAAATATAATATTCCAGTTGAATTGATAACAAAACTTATTGTTTCCGTTGATACCAATAAACATATTACGCGAAATAACAAGATGCAAAAATCATTCGACCAAATCATCGGTCAAGGTTGGTTGCACTATGATGCAGTCGAAGGAGTATTAGAAAATGAAAATTAAGAGTATACAGGTGAAAAATATAGGGCCATACATTGATTACAATGCATTTGATTTTGATATTGATAACAACATTAAAAGAATGGTTCTAGTAGGTGGCAAAAACGGTGCCGGGAAAACAACTTTATTTAATGCAATAAAGATTTGCTTATATGGTTGTGTTGCGTATGGACATGAAGTTAATAATGCAAAATATTACGAAGAAGTCGAAAAAATAATTAATACTAATGAAAAATTGAAAAAAAATGGAGAATCACAAGTAGTAATCAACCTGTTGTTAGACGATGGAAAAGATAATCATGTATACACCTTTGACAGGAGTTGGAAAATCAAGGGTAAGAAAATTGTGGAATCTTTTATTCTTCTTAAGGATAACAGGACTGTAAGTGAAACTGAAAAAAGTGATTTTCAGAGCTTTTTACTTCAGACTCTTCCACCAAATCTTTTCAAATTTTACTTTTTTGACGGTGAAAAGATTAGCGATTTTGTCTTTAATAGTAATAAAAATTCCGATTTTAAAGAAGCTTTCTTAAAACTTTGCAATCTTGATACTATGGAAATTATACGAGAGAATTTTCGTAGAATATCTCGTAGCAAATCAAAAGGCGGTCTTGATTTATCAAAAGAGTACGATAGATGTTTGTCTGAGGATAATTTGTTAGCTGAAAGAATTATGTCGGCAGAGGACGAATATAAGGATGTATCAAACGAGATTTCTGAAATTGACGATAAATTAGAAGCATTGGAAAAAGTGTATGCTAAAAATGGAGGTATTTCTAAAAAAGAATGGCGTTCTATGCAAGAACGTATTGCAAAAGAAGAAATGCGCCGAGAGGATAACCGAAAATGGCTTAAGGATATTGCCAACAATGTTATTCCTTTTATTATTCTTAGTAGGCAACTAGAATCACTCAAAGAACAAATTGCAATAGAGTATAAAGCACAGGTGGATGCCAATGTGAAAAGTACGATAGGTACGCCACAGATTAAATCAATTATATCTAATGTGTTGGATGTCTCAGGTGTTGAGTTATCAGAAGATATTACCGACAAAATTATCGATGAAATAGTGGATTATGCTAGTGCAACGTCAACAGTAACTCCGATTTTGAATCTCTCTGATTTTGATAGATATGAATTAACAGCTAAAATAAACAGTCTTCTTGCTTTTGATGTTAATCGTATAAAGCTTGCGACTGATGATATTGAAGCTTCTTTAAATCATGTAAAAAGAATAAGAAAAAAGATGGAACGAAGTAGCATTGAAAATTATGAGGATTATTTACAAAAGAAAAGTGATTTGAATGAACAAAAATCAGAAAAAATAATGGAGTTAATAAAAATTGATGGTGAACTACAAAAATGTAGAGAACGTAAAGCTGTTTCTGCTTCTAACCTGGCAAAAGCTAAGAGTAACTATGAGGCATTGTTGAAAAAACAATCTATAGATAATATTTCTGCTCGTGCGTTATTGGCTTTTGACGAACTTCAAACAACACTTTATGAAAAAAGTATAAAACAAGTTGAAGATGGATTTCAAAAGTATTTCAATTTACTTATTAACAAGTCTGATTTAATAGATGGAATATATATTGATGGTAATCTTAATGTTCTGCCATATAAAACCAAGACATTTAGTGTTATTGATTTGAAAAAGACTATTGATAAGAATGGAGCAGAATATTTAATTGCTCAAATCGGATTGCATGCTTACGAAATATTACAAGAAAAAATGCTTGAAAAGTGTACTGAAGTTGAACTCCCTGTGGAAGTTAAACAACAATTGTCAGCAGGTGAAAAGCAAATATTTATAATGGCATTATATCAAGCTCTTTCTCATCTCAATAAAATTGATGTTCCATATATTGTAGATACACCATTTGCAAGAATTGACAAAGAACATCGTGGTAAGATATTGGAACAATTCTTCAAGCAATTAAATGGCCAGATAATAATTCTTTCTACAGATGAAGAGATTGTTGGCGGCTATCAAGATATGGTTTCAGATATGGTTTCTAATACATTTGTTTTAAATCATACTGCAAATGGAAATACAGAAATCTTGGCTAATACATATTTTGGAGGTAAAATATGACACACAAACTACACACCTCAAAAAAAACTCAAGATATTTTTAATTCCCTTAATAAAACAACAGGATTACAACCTTTTATACTTTCAAAATTAGCAATTGCTTTGTCAGTAAGAAAAGGCAGGGTTGAGCGTATAGATTATGAGACAGATAATGATGGTTTGGAATTAAGCAGACAAACTATTTTTGGCGATCATGACCTTTTGTTTAAGTCTCTTATAATTAATACTGAAGATAGGTTAATAAGTGAGGATGAATATTTTCCAAGTATTGTAAAGGCACATTTGGATCGTGGTGCAAAACTGTTAGAAGATGAAAAAAGATATAGCAAAGATTTTTATAATCATTTGTGTCAACTTGATATGAATATTTAATATGGAGGACATTTATGGATTATCCAAAGGTAAAGCCATGTTTAGATACATCAAAAGACGATTTGATAAATGAGTTGTATTTACCATGTTTGCAATGGGCAGATAGATTTGATAGGGGCGTTGGTTACTTCACAACTGGCTGGATTACGTATAATATATCTGGCTTGAGTGATTTTGCATCTAGAGGTGGAAAAATTCGTTTAATTACTAGCCCTATTCTTTCTAATGATGATTTGGATGCAATTATTAATTCAGAAGAAGATAACCATGAAGTTTATAAAAAATTTGAAAATGCTCTTCTGGAAAATGTTAACGCATTACAAAATGAAATGAAAGCAGACATATTAAACGCATTTTCTTGGATGTTATATGATGGCATAATTGAGATGAAATTTGCAATTCCATATAAAAAACTTGCTAATGGTGATTTTCACGATAAATTTGGAGTTTTTTATAACGGTAGCGAAGCAATTTCATTTTCAGGCTCCATCAATGATAGCATTCATGGTTTCCAAAATTACGAAAGCATAAAAGTTTTTAAAACATGGGCAGGAACCAAAGAGTATGTTGATGCGGATGCTGAAAGATTTAATCGTTTGTGGAATTGTAAAGAATCTAGTCTTAAGATATATACAATTCCGCAAGCAGTTAAAGATAAAATTTTTGCACTTCGTACTTCTGATAGACCATATAATTCTGTAAAAAAAGCAAAAAACAAATGGGAACATCAGGATAAAGCTGTAGATTGTTTTATAGAAAAAGAACACGGAATATTAGCTATGGCTACCGGAACAGGCAAAACTGTAACGGCAATAAAAATTATGAACCGATTGTTTGATGAAGGTAAAATAAAAAGAGTTATTATAACCATGTATGGCAACGATTTGCTTGATCAGTGGGCAAAACAGATGCGTGAATCATTCAAAACTAAGCAAATTCATTATCATTATGGCGCTAACAAGCGAATGAACGATTTTATTATGCACCCCGATGAAGCAATATTGCTGATTTCTCGTGATTCAAACAATCTTACAAAATTATTGAATAATTTGGATAAAGCACCCGGCAATTATAAAGATGATACGTTATTTATTTTCGATGAGGTTCATGGGGCAGGTTCTCAATCCTTTGTAGAAAATTTAACTGGAAAACTGTCACCATATAAATACAGGCTTGGTTTAAGTGCAACCCCCGAAAGAGAATATGATGACGTTGGCAATGATTTCTTGCTGAATGAAATCGGTGAAATTATCTTTGAATTCAGTCTGGAAGATGCGATTAAAAAAGGTATCCTTTGTGAGTTCGATTATATTCCCTTACCTTACTCCTTGACTGAGGCAGAAAAGCAAAAGAAAAAGAAGATAATTGCTGCCTTTAATGCAAAGAAAGAGAACGGCGAACCCTGTGATGAAACTGACATGTTTACGCAGTTATCTTTTGTCAACAAAACAGCTATAAACAAAATTGAAGAATTCGAGACGCTGATTTTAAAACGTCCCGAATTGCTTGAAAAATCTATTATATTTGTTCAAACGATGGAGTATGGTAAACAGCTGCAAGAGGTGTTAATAAAATATACGGATAAGTATCACACATATTACGCTGATGACGAAAAAATCAATCTCGAAAACTTTGCAGAAGGAAAAATTAACTGCTTATTGACTTGCAAAAAGGTTTCAGAAGGAATCGATATCAGTAGTGTTACGAGCATCTTTTTGTTTGCTTCTGACCGTTCTAAATTAGTTACAACCCAAAGAATTGGTCGCGCATTACGTTTGGATAAGAATAATCCTGATAAGAAGGCAAATGTAATTGACTTTATTCTTGATGACATCGGTGAAAACGATAATAATGCCGATCAAGACAGAAAAGAGTGGTTAACAAGACTTTCACAAACAAGGAGAATTGACGATGAGGAATAAAATAATTGAACAAACTATCGACCAAGTAATTGACGAATCTAATACTCCGTCTGATTTCAAATCTGTATTTAAGAAGTATATTAAAAACAAATTTGATAACAACGCCAGCGAAGGCGACTTAAAAAGAGCTTTGGCGCTTATTGAAGAGGAGGATGAACAGCAATGAAAATGTCTATCCTTGGAATCGAATATAAAAATATTCGAAAAATCTCAGAGTTAAAGCTTTCGTTTGTTGATGCTTCCGGTAATCCAATTAAAAACAATTTCGTAATGATGGCAAACGGCACCGGAAAAACCACCACAATGGAACTTATCAAAGGTCTTATGGACGGAACGGCTACCGAGTGGAGCTCGGAAAAAATCAAAACTTTTGCGCCCACCACTTCAAAATCGGATGTAGGTGTGTTTAGTATTGCTGTTAAGTTTGATGATCGACAGTATAAATACTTTTTGTATATAAACTACAATACTGGTATCGCCAATATTAAAACCACAACAACTAAGCTGGGTGGTATGGAAGATGGTCGACATTTGCCCGATGCTCTTAAAGGCATATTTACTCCCGAATTTGTAAGACGCTTTATCTTCGATGGTGAGCAGGCGGAAAAAACAATGGATAGCGCTTCTAACGAAGCAGAAGAAACTATTCGTTATCTTTACAGATTAGACGAACTTGATGAAATTATTACGGCCAATCAGAGAATCTTATCTGAGATTCAAGATGCTGAAGGAAGCAAAGGCAGTAAGGGTTCTCTGAGCAATTTGCGCACACGTCAAGAAAGTGTTAAAAAGACGATTTTAAAGTTAAAAGAACGCGCAGACCAGCTCCGTAAAGATATCAAGAAATTTGAAGACGAGAGAAAAGAAAAAGTTGCTCAGCGTGATGCACTTGACAAAAACTACGAAGCCTTAAACCAAGAAAAGCAAGAAATTATAAAGTTACTACAGCACAACAAAGATTCTATTGATGCAAAAATTTCCGAAATAGTCGCTTTAACAAAATCCCCTTATTTGATTAGCCAGGAGTTTTGTGACCGTATGTATGGCCTTGGTAGCAGCATGACCAAGCTCAAGCTTCCGAAGACTATCTCTAAGGATTTCTTTGTGGAGTTGGCGCATGCCAAAGACTGTATTTGTGGCAGGTGTATTGGGGAAAGTGAAAAGAAAACTATTCTCGAAAATGCTGAAAAATATTTGGGCAGTGACCAGCAGTCTGTTCTCAATGCAATAAAAAGCAGTCTGATGGCTTGTTCTTACGATTCGCGTTTAAGTGATGCGTTTGTAGAACTCTCAAAATTGCGTGAAGAAGCAAATCGTTTGCAAACAAGATTCAATACTAATACGGAGAAACTGTTAAAAGCAGGTGGCGAAGAGGCCGCTAAGTTAAAACTGAGAATAGACGAATTGGAAGAATTTATTGCGGTTTCTAAATATCAGTTAGATCTAATCGAATCTAAAGACGAAAGCAATGAAGAGCTTACAGAAGATAATAACCTTTATAAAGCTGGGCTTTTGGAAAAAGATTACGAGCAAAAGATTGCTGCCGCAACAAGAACAAATGCTGCACTTTATAGGAAAGAAGTTGTTGAAAAATTAGTTGCTGAAATCAAAGAAAAAGCAACTGCAGCTCTTAAGAAAGAAATTATCCGAAAAGCAAACGAGAAAATCCAAAAGGTTATAACGGACGATTTCATTGAAATCGAAAATATTGACCGTTACATAAAGCTTAAAGGCAGAGAAGGTGCAAGCGAAGGACAAACTCTTGGTATTGCCTACTCTTTCCTCGGCACCCTTTTTGAAGACTCAGAGCTCGAGTTTCCGTTTGTTATTGACTCACCCACGGGTAAAATGGATTTTGATAAGAGACAGGCTGTTGCGGATATTATTCCCAAAGTATTTAATCAAATGGTCGCATTTGTTCAATCGGCCGAGGTTGAACGCTTTGCTGATAGATTTTATGATAAACCCGATGCACAATATCTTACTATTATTGCATCACCCCACACTGGCAAGGTAGAAGTGCACGAAGGCATAGAATTTTTCGATTCCTATCAACATGAGCACAAAGGAGATGAAGAATAATGCATTTTAAGATGTCTAAAAACGCTCAGTCGTTTTTTGCTGATATAATTAGTCCTGCCGGATCTCACGGCTCAGAAAATAAGAATAAATTCAAGTTTCAGTTTGACGTGTATTATTGTTGCGCGTTGTTAGGTATGGCAGCAGTACAACTTGATGAAGATGTTTCGGACCTCAATGATTTGACAGAAAATTATCCAAAGCCCTACATTGACTGCAAAGCTCAAATTGCCGGTCTTTTGGTAGCTTCAGAGGCAAAGCGTCAAGGAATTGATGTGCAAAGCCCTAAACTCGAGGAAATGATGCTGCGTTATTTAAGCGATAACGAAACTATGCTTTCTGATGAGGGTATAAAAACATTGAACGCCTATGCGTTTAGAGGATTTCAACTGATTCACGATTTCCCGCTTGAAGAAAAACCCACATCAAGAGAAGAATTCTTAGATGCATTTAATATTGCTCTAGGTTTTCATGGCAAAAAATGAGGTGCTTTAAATGACGATTTTGGAGGCAATTAAACAAGTATTATCTAATCATAGCGAGGGGTTAACATCTCGAGAAGTATATGATGAGATAATCCATCAAGAATTATATAATTTTGGTGCACAACAACCAGTTGCGGTGGTTAATGGTCAGATTAGAAGAAGATGTATGGGGTTGGATTTCCCTACAGCGTTTCCTGTAAAGGCATTCGAAATAGTAGGGTACAAAGGTAAAAAGCCTCTGTTTGCGCTGATAGGGAAAAATTCAAGTAATGCCAGTGTAACAAACACTCAACTGGATTCGACGTCAGAAAGCCTTCCGGAAGAAAAAGTACTCTCTGCATATAATGAACATGTTTCCTCAATAAAAGAACAACTTCTAGGTCAAATTTTAGACAATACACCATCGTTTTTTGAACATATGGTTATGGATTTGCTGCTTAAAATGGGATATGGCTATGGAAAAACAGCAGGTACCGTAACTGGCCGTTCTCACGACGGCGGCGTAGATGGAATAATAAGTGAAGATAAGTTAGGTTTGGATCTTATATATATTCAAGCTAAACGTTATGGAAAAACCAATAAGGTTGGGCGTAAAGAATTGCAATCTTTTATTGGAGCAATGGAGAATATCCAAAAGGGCGTATTTATAACAAGTTCTACATTTACTAACGAAGCAAAAGCATATGCAGAGAAACAACAACAAAAGAGCATTAAATTAATTGATGGCGATTATTTAGCGGAACTTTTGATCAAACACGAGGTTGGCATTGACAAAGTACATTCTTTTGCCATTTACAAGATTGATTTTGATTATTACGGATGAGGTGTGTGAAAATGAAGAATATTATTACTCCGAGCTATACAACAATAGGTGATATTTTTGAGAAAAACTTTCTTTTTGAAGTGCCAAAATATCAACGATATTATTCCTGGGAAAACGAGCAAGTAGACGATTTTATAAAAGATATAAAGAACATCTATTTGCACGCCTTAGAAGGAAATGATATCGAACACTTTTTTGGCGGTATAGTTGTTGTTAACAAACCCGTTCCTGGTTCAAATCGTTCACAAAGAGAACTTATAGATGGACAACAACGAATAACAACAACTATTCTATTGGTAATAGCATTAATACATAAATATATAGAAATTAGCAATCCCGAAATTAAGGAATTAGTTGAAGATAGTATAGAACAGTTAAATAAAAAATATCTATACTATAAGGATAAAATTAATCGTGTTTCGGTAACTGTAGAGAAGTTAGTTTTATCGCATGCAGACAAGCAATATTTTTCTGATATAATAAAAGGAAACGCAAGCGAACCTGCAAGGGAATCTCACAAAAGAATAAATAAAGCCTTTACAAAACTAAAGAGATTCATTAACTCTGTTGTAGATACATTGCCGACAGTATATGACAAGTTAGACGCACTAACAAAGATTGAAGATATAATTCATAATAATTGCACTATTATATTTATCGATTCTCAAACTCGAGAATCTGCATATAAGTTATTCCAAGTACTAAATGATCGAGGTGCAGGATTAACAGAAGGCGATCTTCTTAAATCAAAGACACTTGAATCTTTAGAAAAACATTTCCCGATAAGACAAGCTGGAGTAGAAAAAGATTGGGATGATATATTGCAAGATGAAGCGAAAATAACCGAGCAGTTTTTGCGCTATTATTATGCTTCTGTTTGCGGAAAGCGTGTAGGCAGGACTTCTTTATACGATGATTTCTTAAAGAAATTTTTCCCCAAATTAGTTGATAATGATTCAGTCGTTGAAGAAACAGATGCTGTTGAAGTTGTTGATGCTGTTGGTGAAATTCTCAAGGAAGTGCGAGTATATAGAAAAATTATAGACGGCGTTTGGCCGTATGACTCTCAACAACCAATTACTGATTGGGATCGTAAAAGATTAGATATTCTAGTCAATTATTTGAATTTCGATATTGTATATCCTATTTTGTTGGCGGCTTCTCATTTAAGTGAAAAGAAGTTTTCCGAACTTGTACATATGCTTGAAAAATTTATGTTTAGACATAAAAGTGTATCCAATCTTGGGCACCAAAAATTAAGTGATTTGTACATGGCAGAGGCTGTTAAAATAAGAAGCGATCCTGAGAATTATAGACTTTCTGAGTTGAGAAGCAAACTTCGAGAGTATATTGAAACCGAATGCACAGATTTGGTTTTTTGTGCTGGATTATCCAACTTAAAGTATAGAACCAGTGGTAATAACAAGCAGTTGAAGTATTTATTTAGTACTCTCAATGAACATGTTGAGTGGTTTGCAACGGGAGCTGTCGGTGCACCTAAACCGAACACTGGAAGTGTTATCAATTACGATAATGTAACTATAGAGCATATAAGTTCACAGTCTGCCGCAACACCTTTGCCGGAATTTGAAGGAGATAAAGTGCACAGTTTTTATAATTTGACACTTTTGACAGGCGCAGAGAATGATAGAGCTAATAATAAAGATTTCTTGTCAAAGAAGCCTATTTACGAAGGATCATTTTATATTCTAAACAAATATTTCACACCTTTAGCTAAGTGGGACTATACAGAAGCAAAAGAATGGGAAGAGTATTTAAAAGATTTTGCATGTAAAGTGTTTGTAGTGTAATCTCTGGACTCGCCACCTTCTCTGTGGCATATAAGTAAAACAAAGGAGGGCTTATATGCGGAAGATTATTAAAAATGTAATTCAGTGCAAATTTTGTGGTGATGTTATTGAGTCAACATATCGTCATGATTATGTGCAGTGCAGTTGTGGTGCATGTTCTGTTGATGGCGGGCACGATTATCTGCGCAGAGGTTTCAAGGACAAAGATTGCTACATAGAGTTATCTATCACCGAAAACATTTCTAAAAATTCTTAAAATTCTTCTGGACTTCTGTGAAAAGTTGTGATATATGTTTGTACTGCGAAAGGAGTACAAATATATGGGAATGCTTGAAGAAATGTATTATGGGAAGTTAGAATGTCAGGAACGAAAATGGTGCAACAAGGAACTTCTTGAATCATCAAAACTATGTGATAGGAACAGAGAGAAACTATTATCAACAATGACAGATGAACAAAAAATCCTGTTCGAAAAGTTCCTTGACTGTAACGATGAACTACATTGCATATCAGAACGAGAAAGTTTTATTCAAGGATTCAAATTCGCTACAAAACTTATAATTGAATCAATGTAAAGGTGTTATCCATTGGCTAACACCTTTATTTTTGTTCATCATTCGTTAATAAAAAACAGTTATAAACAAAAAAACACTCGCTTGAACATTTGTGTTCTAGTAAGTGTCTTTAATAGGTGTGTTGAGGTTTATGATATTAAAGAATTATGTAAGAATTCTTATTTACTACAAAGGGACACGAATTCCTATTGAGGTTTAATACATGCTTCTTTTAATTTTGATATGAGAAAATCATGCTTTTCTTGGAGTGATATGTTCATCATTCCATTTGGTTGTTTTTCATGTTCATCAGAAAAGCACATAAACGCATATGCACCAGGAACATATTTTACATATAAGCTATGGTCATCATAAATTTCATCAAGTTTTTGTAACATTTGTTGCTCGTTTTTAATATTCATTTCTTGCCAGAAAAGAAAGTATGTTAGTAAAAATTTTCTAACATATTCTCTCAATTCAATTTCATCTTGCCTAGTAATTTGATTGCCTTTGCCATGAGTGAAGGTTGACCGTATTTTATAGAAATAGCGCATTCTTTCGTTTAGCTTTTCTATTTCTAGTGGTGTGCAAAATAAAACACTGGAATATTTGGATAGACGTTCTTTAGTGTATGATGCACTGTTACATCCTGTGATTGCATCTATTGCTGAACAAAGAAGGCAAAAGGCGGATGAATGGTCATATTCGTGAAATGCACGTATGTAATAATTAAAAGCTCGGTTATATCTGGTTCGATTTTTGTGAAGTCGGAATTCATCAAATGCTGTTTTATCAATATGAAAATGCAATCTACGAGAAAGGTCAATTCCTTCCGTAACATGTGTCCAAATTCGGTATGGCATAGGACGGTTATTCATGTACCCATACAATCGTTTTATTTTGCCATCAGATGACTTCACATTTATTTTAACAACTGGAAAAAATATATGAACATTAGTGATAAAAATTAAGTGTTCTTCCATTGCATCGATTTTAGAACGAACTAATGAAGAGACTTTTTCAAACAAGTCGTCTTCAATAATTTTATCAAGATGTATTACTAATGGTGTTTTATTTTTGGCTGTTACAAAAGAGACGTGCCCATCGTTGTACGGAAGACAACAACTTTGTAGCCCAAAATTTGCTTTTAGGATATCTTTTTCAGGTACGATGAGTTGTTCTACTTCTGGTGTTACTGGATTTGATATAAATTTGTGTCCTAGGAACTCAAATTCACCACATTCAGGCATATTGTAGGTTAAGGCTTCATAAGTGATTAAAAGTTTAGTTGGCATTATATTAATTCCCTCTATTTCACTCGTATTAACGATTTTTTATTCTTCTAAATTATTGTAATACAATTTGTTTTGTGCTTTTTTTAATTCATCTTCATCAATAGAAATCATTTTAATTACAGTTCTATTATTGTCTTTATAGTAAACTACCATATTTGAAAGCAAGTTCATTTTACAATTTATTGCTTCTCTTTTTAGTTCTAATTCAGATGAAACATTACTTAGCCATGCTTTAGCAATCTCATTAGGTAGTTGGAAAATGTACTCTATATTTCCTGTGCATAATAGCCAAGGTTCATTTTTCGTATGCCAACTCAATGTGTAACGTTCTTCAAAAAAGTTTTTTTGACCATTGATTCGGAATAAAAATAGGATTTGTCCATTATTAGTGATTGCAATAGCCATATTCTTACTAACTTCATCAGCCAAATTATTAATCTTATTAATTATATCTGTGTCTGGTAATCTTTCATCGGGATGTTTGACGGAATATCTATCAAATGGGTTAATTCCATAGCCCTCTTTTAGCAAGTCACAGAAAGCTCTCCAAAATGGCATTTTGCTAAACTCGATTAACGGAATTCTATGCGTTGAGGCAAATCTTTGAGCTGGTGAAGTGAACCCATTTATTGATGCTATAGCAACCTGATATAAATATCTTTTATCGTCATAATGCATTTTTGTTCGTCTTGGATTTCGCCTAGCTTCTAATTCATCTGCATCTAATATTTCAAAATGATTAATATCCTCTCTTAATCCTAAAGCGCTTCTTACGATATTTAGGCCCACTTTGCTTTTATAATCTTTGCATTCAATTAATAATCTAGTTGGCCAATAAAAAGGTGTTTGAACTGGAGGATCTAATAAAACGTCTGCGTTATGAGCCTCTCCAAGTCCTTGTATCATTTGCCCAGGAGCTCCATCAAATATGTATAAATTATCAGAAGCAACTTCAGAAAAACCAATGTTTAATAGAATCCTTTTAACAAAAAGTTCAAATGCATGTCCGGCTTTCATAAAAAATTCTCCAAATTTAGATTGAATTAATAGTACACTATATTATTAAATCGAATTTCGCTATCAAATTGTGACAATTATTTATCTAATTTTTTAATAGTTGATTAAGATACAATAATTATTTTCTAATGCATTATTTTGTTATAAGTCGGTAATTAGAAATAATTTCAATGTCTTCGTAATTGAATTTATATTACAAGAAACGGTTTTGCAACAAGCTGAAATGAAGTTGATAATCGTAAAAACTGCATGAAAAATAAATAAAACTGTTAAGGCGGTGTGATATGTTCGCATATCATGCCGTCTTTTTTTGCTGTTTTTTAAGTGAGAGAAATTGTGTTTTTGCAAAATAATTACGACCAAAATACCTACTTCTTACCCTATACAAATGGGGAGGTTTTTTATTTGTTTATAATTTTTTTAGTTTCAGGGTGTGCAAATGGTGAACTTCTATCTATATATAATGAAGAACTTTTTATTTTTTATTGTGAAAAAGGCATGTTCCTTCCCCTATACATAATGAGAGAGATTATTAATTTTCTGTAAACTTTAAAAATTTGTGGTTGTTAAACGGTCAATTTCTTTCCTTATACATATGAGGGGGTTTATTTTCAAGCAAATATTCTTTTCAAAAACGTTACAAAATAACGCAAAAAATAATTAATGCATATGCAAGATTGTTTTTGAACATTTTGTAAACTTTTAAAATTTAGGGCTGTCAAAGTGTTCTTTTCTTACCCTATACATATGAGGAGGTTTTATTTTCAAGTAAAAATTTTCACAAAAAATGGTTGTGAAATAACTAAAATCTTCCCTTATGCATACGGGAAGGACAAGCAATTATTATCAAACAAATTTTATTTAAGGAGTGATTTTATGAAAAAATCTAGCTACACAAACTACGAGGAGTTGCCATTATTCCTCAACGCAGAATTCATTTCTGAAATCCTTGGTATATCCATTTCATCAGCTTATGAATTGATGCACGAAAAGGATTTTCCAACACTCAAGGTAGGCAATCGAATGGTTGTGCCGAAAGAAAAGTTCAAAATGTGGGTCGAAAAGAATACAGGGGGTGGTTTGTAATTGCACAGAAACAGTAACTATTTTCTCGTGCCGAATGAGGTGTTTATTCTTGGTCTTGACCACGGTGAGTTGTCGGTTTATTTGTATCTTCTCTACTGCGAAGACAGAGCTACATATCAATGCCATCCAAGTTACAATACCATCGGTGAAGCCATTGGAATGAGCAAAAAGACGGTGCAAAAGTATGTGCGAAGTCTTGAAAACAAGCATCTAATTAGCACCGAGTATACCACCATTACGACCAAGGATGGTCGCACACGAAACGGCAGTCTGCTATACACAATCCTTCCTATGAAAGATGCATTGCAGTATTATTATGAAACTAAGTTCCGCGAGATTGCAGATGAGAAACTAAGACGCAAGATTGAAGAAAAATTAAGGCGTTTTAATATCGATTTGTGAGGCTTTCGGTGTGAAATAAAGAAACAATCCCAAATCGAGAGCAAAAACGGTTTTAGGACAATTTGTGAGCGAATGTGAGGGGAAGAAACAATAATTCAAAAGATGCTTTTAATTATTGAAAAAGTATGAAAAATTTGAGTTTTCACTTCAAAATCGCTTGTCCGATTTTGTTGCAGGAAAAAGAGGCGGGGTTGCAAAAACCTCCGCCTCAATCACAACAGCCCGCAACGCGCGCTGTGTCAAGGATTTTTGGGCTTTCAAAAAAGTGGGTTGCAAATGATGCTTAAAAATCAAGTTTAGGTCGCAAATCGCAAAAATCACGCTGTTTAGCCATTTATAGCAGGGTTGCTGTGATGTCTATCGCAGTTTTTACCACTTTCTGCATCAAATATATAGGTGTAAATTTTACTACGCATAAAACAAAGAAAAGCAGACCATCACGGTCTGATTTAAGTGTCTATTCCAGCTTGTTTTTTTACTCGTTCTATGTACTCATCCATAGTGATTTCATTTCGCATAAGTTGTCTGCACCATTCTTTGCATTCTTCATCAATATGAAATCCTTCCATTTCAATGGACGCGGCAGAATTTCTTATTGCTCTTTCAATTTCATCTTCATTACGCATGAAAACACCTCCATTTTTGTAATCCCATTTTACAATAAAACAATTTCATATTCAACATAAAATTCTCTGGACTTCTGCAAACTCTTGTGGTAATGTGTGTTGCTAACAAAGAGTATTGGAGTGAAAATTATGTCCGAAAAGAAATTGTTAACCAATGGTAATGCGTTCAGGAGAACGGATGGTCGTTGGGGTGGAGTCGTGTGGTATATGGATGAAGCTGGTGAGCGAAGAAGAAAAAGTTTCTCAGGTACAACCAAAGCAGAAGTTAATAAAAAGATGACTGAGTATATCGCAAAATTTGAAGAAGAACTGATTGCATCTAATGAGAGCAACCAAACTATCAAAGAGAATATGCAAACTTGGTTAGAAGTGTTTAAGTATCCGTCTGTTGAGCGTTCAACTTATGATAGATTAGAATGCACTGCCAAGCATCACATCTACACCGAAATCGGTGATAGAGTCATCTCTACAATCAAAGCAGTTGACATAAAAAGGATATTAAACGCTCGTATGCAACAAGGTTATGCCTACACAACGGTCAAGAAAATCCATAGTCTGCTCAATGAGTATTTCAGGTATCTCACCGAGCAAGAAATCATTGATAAAAACCCAATGCGAAGTGCACCTATGATAAAGCGTCATAACTTTATGTCAGCACAAGGCAAAGAAAATCTCCCCACTAATGAAACCGTAACGGTGTTCACTGACGAGGAGATAGAAAAACTTAAAGAAGAATGTTTCAAAACCTGGGGAACAGGCAAAAGATTGTATCAACAATCAGCTGCGTATATCTTGATGCTCAATACAGGAATTCGTACAGGCGAAATGTTAGGATTGCTGAATAGTGATATTGACTTGGATAACCGAGTAATGCACGTACAACGAGGAGTAAAAGAAATCTACAAACGAGACGGAATAACTGCCGAAACAGGACGAGAAATCTCAATCGGCAAATTAAAAAGTGCATCAAGTAAAAGAGATGTACCACTCAATAATATAGCAATAGAAATGATAAAAGAACTTCGTAATGAATATTACTTCGGTGAGAATACACCACTTGTCTGTGATGAGAATGGAAACTATACAAGACCTGTAAACTTCCGCAAACGATTTTACAGAATACTGAAAGGTGCAGGAATAGAAACCAAAGGACTACACGCACTACGACACACCTTCGCAACGAAACTTGTAAACGGAATAAAACAACCCGACGGAAGTATTAAATCGTTAACGCCTCGTCAGGTCGCAGACTTACTCGGACACTCAACCTCCGAAATCACCGAAAGATACTATGTCAAAAAAAGATACAACCTACCTCAACGGAATAAAAGATGAGTTTGAGATGTGAGAAGACAAGCAGTAATCTTTCTTTTGAGTTTTACGATTGAAATAGAAATTGAGAGTATGTATCAATATTTATTGTTGCTATAATTTTCATCAATATTCTTGTAATTATCAAATGGATATGGAACAGGCAACATTACAACTCTAAACTCAAAATAGGTATCAGACAATAGCTTTTTACATTTTGAACATGTTTTATCATTACAATAAAAATCATTGATGTAGGTAAATATTTTCGAATCACTTAACTCTGGTTGTGGTTTAATTACTTCGTAATTACCACAATCACAAATGGAAAACATTGTAAGGTATGGAATATACCCACAATCTGGACATGATATCCCAAATAGTCCTTTTAAATTTGCCATCATTGGATGCCCGCATTTAGGGCATCTTTTATTTCCCAATAATATGCTTATTAGAAACTCGTTCTTATAAACTTTTCTCCAATCTCTAAATATCTTTTTGATTGCAATTTGTCTGCTTTTTTCTAAATCAATTAACTCTTTGTTTTTCTGCGTTTTCTTTTTGTATCCATTTTCAATTTTTTCATAATCAACCAATAAATCAAATTTATTAAAAACAGTATCTTGAACTAAGTGTTTTCCTATTATATTTAGAATTTTTTCTTTACTAAGCGAACCTCTAGTTCTTCTTAATTTCTCGATTTCTAATATCAATTCATTATATATTTTTTCAACTATATATTCTTTTGGTATTCTTAATCCGTACTTAAGTCTCAGATATCTAGAAAAAATTGCTGGTACATCCTTGTCGTCTCTGAATATAGGTCGATAAACTATTTTCAATTTGTCTAAAATATCTGAATACTTAGATAAATCAAAATCTTTCATAAGTTCTTTTTTCACTCTATCCTTTTTTCTTGTGTTTCATTAGTGTCAAGAAGTATATTTCTATAGTGATTGAGTCTGTCAATTATTTTTTTGTTATTAACTGTAAAATTTTCAAAAGTGGTTAAAACAAAAAATGTTTCTCTAGGCTCTTCCTTAAAATTGTACAGGAAATTTTCTAAACATTTATGAAATTCTTGGTCAGTAATTTTACTAGATTTTACTTGTATGAAAATTTTGTATTTGTCATTTGAAATGCATAAATCGTCATCAGTTTCACATTGTATTGAGAAATCGATTATATTAATACCAAAATTAAACAAGTCTGGATTATTCAACAGTTCAACTGCATAAACGGTTGCTAAAGAGTCTTGGTTTGAAATTAATGAATTGATTTGTCCACCCATTTTTTGTTTAGAAAAATAATCTTGCATACTGTGCCTCCAAATTGAAGTATATTAAAATATCACATGATAAAGTGTTCGCAAAACAGATAAGTTTTGACTACAATTTTGTTTTTTACGACAAAAAACATTTATGTGTAAAATATAATACATTTCTAGTATATAATCGAACAATAATAATCTTTTGTGACAAAAAATGACCCGAAATTGAAAATATTTCAATCTCGGGTGCATTTTATTTCTTTATTAGTAAATCTTTTAAGGGCTTGAAGTCTAACGATATATCGATATATTCTTCTATATATTCGCCGTCTTTCCAATATGATTTCAAACCAAATGCTTCAATATTGTGATAAGAAGCATCGCTTGTAATAAGCCTGTATTCGTTATCGACAATCTCAAGTGCTGTACAGTTTGACATTGATAATCCAATTTTGTCACTTGATTTTAATAACTCTTTTACATTATCAAGTCGGTCTTTTTCATCACAATGAGGTACGAATAGTCCTTCAACAAAGCCCAAACATTCAACACCAATCAACGGTTGGTCATTACCATATTTGATTTTAAGAGAGTCAGAAGAGCATTCTTTGAACCAACAGTTAGCGCCTGCAGAAACACCGCACATTACTTTGCCGTCAATCCAAGCTTGTTTCAAAATTTTATCAAAACCTGTTTCTTCCCAAAGTTTAATCATATCAAGTGTGTTTCCACCACCTTCAAATATGATGTCAGCCCAATCAACAAGGCTTTTTACAAGTTCAGTATTAGTTAATGCATTGCTTTTTAAATCTTTACAGGAACAGCCATACATTTTTCCGTAAATATCAACCATTACTTGAAAATAACTTTCTTGTCTTTCCAATGGTTGTGCGTGAGCAATTAAAAGAAAGTTTGGATGTTCTTTACCTGTTAGTCTGATTATTTCTTTATCTTGATTTGCGAGTTCATATGGATAGCGAGTTCCGTCAGAACGCTTTCGCCCGTTTTCACCGCCACCAATAGCAACTATTTTTCTACTCATTATTATTCACCATAATCAAAAATGTTTTAATAATTATATCATAAATAATAACAACTTCAATATGAAATGATTTTAATATTTAGATGAAATAGTAAACCGTTCATTGATTTTATATTGTGGATTTGATATAATTTGAGTAGTAAGTAATTTGGATGTGATTTAATTGGAAATTCAATTTTGGGAAGATGTATTTAAAGATGACTCTACTTTTTTATTTGGTACAAATCCTAATAAAACTGTAACGGAATATGAACATCTATTTGAAAAGAATTGGTCAATTCTCGATGTTGGTTGTGGTGATGGTAAAAACTCGATTTATCTAGCAAATCAGGGTTATAAAGTAGATGCTTTTGATATATCTGAAACAGCAATCAGCAAAATTAAAAGGATTAGTGAAAGGGATAATTTGAAAATCAATACTCAAATTGCATTAGTTGAAAAATTTGAGTTTGAAAAGCGGTATGATTTGATAATATCTTTTGGAGTTTTTCACTTTGTAAATAAAGAAGATTGGAAATCGTTTATAAAGAAAATGCAGAAAAATACTAATATAGGTGGCATACACATTATTCAAATTTTCACTGATGATATTGCACCAACTCCTGATATAGCCCCATATGCTATTGGAATGGCAAAAGATGGCGAAATAAAAGACTTGTACGCGGATTGGGAGATTATAGAGTTTACTTCATATACTTTTGAGGAGGAACACCAAGATATTCCATTACATAAACACGCTTCTAATAAACTTGTAGCAAGGAAGAAAGTATAAAACTAATACTATTTAGATTTTAATATATTAATCAAAGGAAGTTCGTTATATGGATGATAAGATTAACAAGAAAGAAATAAATTCTGGATTTATAAGATGTAAGGAAACTTTTATTAAGATTTTTAAAATAATAATTAACATTGTATGGCGTATTATTGGAGGTATTGCAATAATAAACTTTGTTGTTATACCGTTTTTGCATAATGTTATTAACCATACCATCGCTCAATGGATATGGTACATTTCATGTGCTGTTTTTTTGTTACTCTTACTGATGGGCTCAAAAGATGAGAAAACCTTTGAGAATCCGCTAATGGATAAGATTAGTGACATTGGAATTTTTTGGATAATACCGATATTGTCAAGTGCTTTTGTCTTTAATTATTATGATATTGATTATATATGGTTATGGGTAATTTTTGCATACGTATTTATTCTTATTCCTTTTTCTTTTATATCGTTATTGGTATTTAAATTGAAAGAAGAAAAATGCTCCCAAGAAGAAAAGCAAAAAGCTACTTTAAATGTAGTTAAGTCAATGATTTTATATTGGCTTGTTGATTTATTATATATGTCAATTTTTAATGATTGTCTTATACTCACTTTTATTTTTGGTATATTAGCAGTATTGATTGTGTCTTTTAATTTAGTAGATGCATTTTTGAATGGAATAAAAAATTTGCGATTTTTCATTGCTTTGGAACTCGTTATAGCTTTAATAGTTTGTGTATATCTTATATATATAATTCCTAATGATTCTGTACAAAACATAGTTTTAACTATTACTGCAGCTCTTATTGGTGGAATTTTCACTTTGCTTGGTGTAGCATGGACAATAAAAAAAGGTGATGCCGACAGAAAAAAAGACTTATGGCGAATGGAGGAAGAGAGAAAAGAAGAAGAACGGAAGAAATGTGTTCCATATGTTAAATTCGCAAATGAAATACAAGCATGGCATTCAGCCAGTGTTGAAGAATTTAGAGATTTAGAATTTGATGTAAACGAACATATTTCAAAAATTCAAAACGATACTTTTTATGTTATTAAAATTAATATGTTTACTATAAAAAATTTATCACCATCTAATATTATATTAAAAGGTATTTTCATAAACAATGTGTTTCATCAATTTTCGCATAATGTTTTGGTGGAAAGTAATGGGGTTTGCCAAGTGCAGCTAGGAATTAATCACTGGTTTTATTTTCCGGAAAAAGTAGCCACTATAAAACTGTTAGTTACAGACATTTTATATAATGAATATGTAGTGCCTTGTGAATTTTACGAAGATTTTGATAAGACAGAACGAAAAGAAAGCCATAATGATGTAGAGTATACTGTACAATGTTGTGAGTATACCATTGAAAGTATTTCATTACCTGAATTGTTGATAAGTGAAGAATAAAATAAGTCAGTTTTCTTAAATAAAATTCACTATATAAATTGATGCTATTTTGATGATGTAGCAGACGGAATGTTTCGGAACAGAAAAAATGTTTGCAAAATTGACTTGCGTTTGACTTGCATTTGTGCAAATTTTGAAGCTTTTTATATCACAAAACTGACCCCGTGCCAAGCCTTATAAACAAGAAAAAAGCCTTGAAACCACGCAGTTTCAAGGCTTTTCATGATGGCAGGGGCAGAAGGATTCGTTCTCGCCTGCCGGCTCGGTCGGTGCTTTTGCTTCGCAGAGGTCTCCACCGGAGACCCGTTCTCACCTGCCGGTTCGGTCAGTGCTTCTGCTTCGCAGAGGTGTCCACCGGACACCCGCACCCCACGACACGCTCCGCGTGCCTCTAAAATCAAATCATTTACACAAACTAAAAAGAAAAAGAGCCGTAAAACGACTCTTTTCCTTTTTGGCAGGGGCAGAAGGATTCGAACCCTCGGCACGCGGTTTTGGAGACCGCTGCTCTACCAGCTGAGCTATACCCCTATATTAGTTGTGCTTCAAAGCACTATTATATTATACACACTTTTTATGCTTTGTCAATGTTTTTTGTCAAATATATCCTTAAAAATTTGAAAATGTGAGCAACTCGCGTCATAATAATAAACGCTTAAATAAAAAGCATCCATTATGGATTATCATAATGGATGTTTTACTTTTATTTAATAATTGCTATTGCGTCAGAAATTGTTTTTTCGTATGCTTCTCTGCCGTATTCATCAACCTGTGCTTTATTCTTGTCGCCATGTGTGAGACAACCCGCACCACCGATACAACCGCCTACACAAGCCATACCCTCAATAAAGTTTGCATTGAGCACATTCTTATTCTTTTTAAGAAGTGCTACACGGCATTCTTCAATACCGTCACAAACAACTGGATTAAGGTCAAATTCGATATTCTGCTCTTTAAGTGCCTGACTTACTGCATCTGAAAGTCCACCTGAACGAGCAAAAATTCTACCGAAATATGATGCGTTATCAAGCACGCCTTCTTCTAGTGTTGTAATATCGATATCTTTACTGTCAAAGAGTGCTTGCAATTCTTCAAAAGTAAGCACTGCATCAACATATTCTTTAACAGAATCAAGTTGTGCTTCTGCTTTTTTAGCTGTGCAAGGACCTATAAACACAACTTTTGCATTTTTATCAGTTGATTTTATGTATTTTGCAAGAACGCCCATTGGTGAGAGATTATGAGATACATTAGGAAGCAATGCGGGAAATGCAGTTTTAACATATTGCACGAATGCGGGGCAACATGAACTTGTTAAAAAGCCTTTTTCTGCTAATTCCTTTGATTCTTCCATAGCAACCATATCAGCACCCAAAGCGGCTTCAACAACTGTGAAGAAACCAAGTTCTTTAAGTCCTGTAATTACCTGACCGAGCTTTGCATAGGTAAACTGACTTGAAATCGTTGGTGCTACCATTGCATAAACCTTATAATTCTTATTGTTATCGCTCTTTTTAATAAGGTCTATTGCATTAAGAATAAATGATTTTTCTGTTATAGCACCGAATGGGCACTGATAAACACAAGCACCACATTGGATACATTTATTATTATCAATTGATGCTGCATTGTCTTCATTAATCTTGATTGCTTTAACCTTACAAGCGCTTTGGCAAGGTCTTTTTCTGTTGATAATTGCAAAAAATGGACAAACCTTTGCACACTGACCACATTCAACACATTTTGATTTATCTATATGTGCCACATGGTTGTGGTCAAATGAAATTGCTCCCCTTTTACAAACATCTTCACAACGGTGTGCAAGACAACCACGGCAAGAGTCAGTAACCTCGTAGCCCGCTGCAGGACATTCATCACAAGCAATATCGATAACTTCAATGATATTAGGGTTTGACTTGTCGCCACCCATTGCCATTTTAACTCTTTGTGAAAGAATTGCGCGCTCTTTATACACACAGCATCTCATTGTTGGCTCTTTACCCGGAGAAATTGTTTTTGGAATATCCCAAAGATTTTCAATGAGAGTATCATCCCAGCTATGCTTTGCAACTTCGCGCAAAACTTTATATTTCAAATATTGTACTTTTGTATCAAATTTTCTCATTGTATCACCTTAAAAGTAACTTACTTTTATTCGTTTACCCATCTTTTTAAGACAAGTTGAAAGTTCATCCACAAGATTCATTTTAATATGAAAATTGATTGGCAAATCAGGGTTCTGATGAGCAGGGTTTATAGCTCTGCCAACATAGAAATTAATATCTGTTGCCTCTTCAAAAAGCAGACGGCTAATAAGAGATGCTCCATCTCGTTTTATGCTCCAATGAGGATAATGAACATTATCTCCCAAATAATCTTTTGCATATTCAACCACTTTATTGACTGTTATAACGCCTTCAGTTACCAAGTCAACACCTTCCAACTCTGCAATCGGTGGAACATCTGATTGTTCAAAAAGAAGAGTAGGTTTAAGTGGTTTATTAAGATATTTTGCGGCAATCGAAGATGTTGTGCCACCACAAATAATATGTTTACCCTCTTTTGAGAAGAAAAGTGACATCATTCTGTCAGCATCATCACGGTTAAATGGTGGACCAAAAAGCATATTCATTGGCACACGCTTACGAATTCTTACAACACAGGCAGTTGCATCGTCACCTGGTTTTTCACCATAAAGACGATAACACTCATCAACAAGCATAGTTGAAAGGGTTTTTGCTGTGTAACCTGCAGGTGCAAGTGTTTCAATAAAATCTATAATATCTTCGCGTTTCCAGCCGAAGTTATATAACATTCCGATACCTGCGTGTGGACACCCGTCACTCATTGCAACGAAAATATCATTCTCCTGAAGATTGATAACAGATTTATAAATCTTTTTGCCACCGATATTCATTTCAGTTTTTGGATAATCAAAGTTTTTTTCATCACGAATAACAATAACCTGTGGATTATCATATTGAATAATCTCTGCGGTTTGATTGTTGATAAGATGAATAATTGTGAAAGTTGAGTACGCAACGCCACGAACTGAACACACAGGGAGTGTTGCGGCAATAGTTGCAACGCATTCTTCAATGGGAAGCCCCTCTGCCATCATTGTTGAAATGATTTTTGAGGTAAGAGTTGAGAGAATACTCGCCTTAACGCCACTACCTAATCCGTCTGCAAGAACAATAACTGTTGAGTTCTCATTTTCTTCAACAATATCCACATGGTCACCGCAAAGCTGTTCACCGTAATGATTTACACTTTTGTAACCAATATCTGCACATAAATCATTCATCAGTAATTGACTCCTTAAGCTTTGCAAGTGCTATTTTTGTTTCTGCGGCAGTTTCACCGAGAAGTGATGCGATTTCTTGAACGATGCGCATCTGTTTGTCAACAACCTTATCGGCAACTTCAACTGTCTGACGGCTGATGCTCTCTTTCTTTTCACGCTCTTTTTCTTCGTCAGTAACATCACGCATAATAGTGATTAAAAGATGTGAATCTTTATCGTGAACAACAGTCTGCTCAATATATCTGTTATATTCAGCAAGATAAACACGCTGGTCACGGACATTTCTGCCTGTGCTCATAACTGTCATAAACACAGTTGGGTCAAGAATTCTTATAACTTGGTCGCCAAGCACATCGGATGCAGAGCGGATATTCATCATTCTTCTTGCTGAATCATTGATTTGCTGAACTTCAAGTTGTTCGTTAAGAACAATGAGTCCGTTCGGTGAATTGTTAACGATTGTATCAGAAAAACTTTCTGCTTTGTCTTTAAGATAAGGCAAGCACATTGAAATTTCTGCTTTACCATGAATAATTGCAACTGCTTTTTCACGGCAAGTGTTATAACCACAAGAACCACAATTAAGCTCGTGAGCAGGCTTGAATTTACCCATCTGACGAAGAATATTATTGATTTCTATTTCAGATGGTTGCGCATATCTCTGCTCAATATAAGTAAATGTTTTCTTGAGTTCTACTGCTTTTGGTTGTGAAACCTCAAAATCCTTTTCGCCTGCATAATTTGCAACTTCAATATAGTCTTTAATATTTGATGTATGGTGATACTTCTCGATAACAGGACCACCAACACAGCTACCTACACAAGCTGACATTTCGATAAAGCAATTATGTATTTTACCTTTTTCAATATCTTTAAGAACCTGAATACAGTTTTCAACACCATCAATAGCAACATAAGTGTAGCCGTTAACTTCGTTCATTGTTTTAAGCACGCCACCTGTTGTTGGGAAAAAGCGTGCACGGCTATTTTCGTTAGTGTCTGTTACTGTTTCAAGCTCGATTTTTTCTTCTTTAAGCCATTCTGTAAGTTCTTCGAATGTAAGAACCGCATCCACAATGCCTCCATAATATTCTGCTTCGTCCTTTTTAGCAACACAAGGACCCACGAATACTGTTTTTGCATTTGGAATTCTCGATTTAATGTCCTGACAATGAGCTTGCATTGGTGACATTACATCTGCAAGGTATTCAAGGGCAGCAGGATAATGCTTTTGAATAAGAAGATTTATTGAATGACAACAAGAGGAGATGATAATATCATGTTCCTCTTCTTTTAACATTCTTTCATATTCATTCTTAACTATTGTTGCTCCAACTGCAGTTTCTTCAACATCGTAAAAGCCGAGCTTTTTAAGAGCTACACGCATTGCATCAATACCTGCACCATCGTAGTTTGCAATAAATGACGGAGCAAGACTCACAACAACAGGAACACCGCTTTGAAGGAATACTTTTACCTTTTCAACTTCGTTTACGATTTCTTTTGCATTTTGTGGACAAACAACAAAGCATTGTCCACATAAAATACACTCGTTGCCGATAATATGCGCCTGATTGCCTGAAAAACGGATTGCTTTTACAGGACAATTACGAATACATTTATAGCAGTTTTTGCAATTGGATTTTTTAAGAGTCAAGCAATTCATATCCTGCACCTCTTTTTATATTTTATCTAAGACATTCTCTTTAAAGAACTCTTTAAAATTCTCTTTTGTTACACCTGTATGAACATCATCGTCAACTTGCACAGTAACGCCAACGCGGTTACACGCGCCGATACAAAAACTACCGGCGAGCGTAACCTCGTTTTCGAGATGATATTCAGTAATGGCTTTCTGTAAAAGTTCAACAATATCCTGTGAACCTTTCAAATGGCAAGAACTGCCAACACAAATCTGAATTACCATATTTTATTCCTTTGTTATATCTTTTTTAATATATTTTCGTTAAAAAATTCATTTACGCTATCAGGAGTAACTGAATAAAAATTTTCATCAACTGTTACGCAAACGCCTTGCTGACATTTACCCATACAGAATGTTCCGCCAAGTTCAATTTTATCACCAAGATTATTTTCGCTGATAAGATATTGAAGTTGCTCAACAACCTGTCGAGAACCTTTAATATGGCAAGAACTACCAATACAAACTGTGATTTTCATAATCAAAATCTCCTTATTCGTAATCTACAACATCTACCCAAGAAAGAAGGAATTCTCTTTCTTTTTCGTTACCTTTTACTGACTGTGATGCAGCAACAATTGGCATCCATTTTTGAACATACTGTTTTGCAGTATCACTCTTCTTGCAGAAAAGGTCAAGATATTTCTTTGCTCCTTCAATATCGCCATTGAGCCAGAAAAGAAGATATGTTCTTGCAGCATCTGCAGAAGCGTTGCCCTGAGTTGCGTGTGACCAGTCAAGAATATATGCTTCACCATCATCAGTAATAATAATGTTTGATGGGTTAAAGTCACCGTGACAAACTTTGTTATGCTTTGGCATACCCTCAAGGCGAGTGTGCAAGTCATAACGAGTTGTTGCATCAAGCTCAGACATACCGATTTTACGACTCATTTTGTCTTTAAGCTTGTTAAGAAGTGGACAAGTCTTTGACTGAACTTCTAACTGTAAATCAACCAAAAGTTCAAGATATTCATCTTTCTTTTCAGGATTTTCTTCCATAAGTTGTGAAAGTGTTTTACCCTTGATATATTCATAAACTATTGCCCATTTACCATCAAAAGTTGTTACTTCATAGATTTTTGGAATGTTAAGTCCTGTTTCTTCAATTCTTGCCTGATTAAGTGCCTCGTTAAGTACATCTGCTTTTGAATAATCAGGATTAAAAACTTTTACACATTTGTCGCCATCACGATAAATTGTTTTGTTATTTCTTACTGCAATTACTCTATCAAGTTTCATTATAATTTCCTCCAATCTAAAAGATTACGCTTTTGGCATATCTGCTTCTACAAAGTGATTACCGTAGTATGCATTAAGATACATCTGCTTGATTTCGCTCATAAGAGGATATCTTGGGTTAGCACCTGTACACTGGTCGTCGAATGCTTGTTCAACCATTTCATCAAGGTTGTCAAGGAATACTTTTTCGTCAATACCGTAATCTTTGATTGTTTCTTTAATGCCAACAGTTGCTTTAAGGTCATTGATTGCCTTAATAAGATTTTCAAGTTTTTCGTGGTCGTCTTTACCGCCAAGACCAAGATAGTCAGCAATTTCAGCATAACGAGCAAGTGTGTGTGGGTGGTCATACTGTGAGAATGTACCCATCTTTGCAGGAGCTTCACTTGCATTGAAACGAAGAACTTCTTCAATCATGAGAGCATTTGCTACACCGTGTGGAAGGTGGTGGAAAGCACCGAGTTTATGTGCCATTGAGTGACAAACACCTAAGAATGCATTTGCGAAAGCCATACCTGCCATTGTTGCAGCATTTGCCATTTTTTCTCTAGCTTCAACGTCTGTCTGGCCGTTTTCATAAGCACGAGGGAGATATTTGAAGATGTTTTTGAGTGCCTGAAGAGCCAACCCATCTGTATAGTCTGTTGCAAGCATTGCAGCATAAGCTTCAACTGCGTGTGTTACAGCGTCGATACCTGATGCTGCTGTAAGTCCTTTAGGTGCTGACATATGGAAATCAGTATCAATGATTGCCATATTAGGAAGAAGTTCGTAGTCAGCAAGAGGATATTTAACACCTGTTGTTTCATCTGTGATAACTGCGAATGGTGTAACTTCTGAACCTGTACCTGCAGATGTTGGAACAGCGATAAAGTATGCTTTCTCACCCATCTTAGGGAATGTATATACTCTCTTACGGATATCAATGAATCTCATTGCCATATCCATAAAGTCTGCTTCTGGGTGCTCATAGAGAACCCACATAATTTTTGCAGCGTCCATTGCAGAACCACCGCCGAGTGCGATGATTGTATCTGGCTTGAATGCTGCCATCTGTGCTGCACCATTTTTAGCGTTCAAGAGTGTTGGGTCTGGTTGAACATCAAAGAATGTTGTGTGTGCAATACCCATTTCGTCAAGTTTATCTGTAATTGGCTTTGTATAGCCGTTTTCATAAAGGAATGTGTCTGTTACAATGAACGCTCTCTTTTTGCCCATTACATTCTTGAGTTCATCAAGTGCTACTGGCAAACAACCTTTTTTGATATATACCTTTTCAGGTGCTCTGAACCAAAGCATATTTTCCCTTCTCTCTGCTACTGTTTTAATATTGATAAGATGTTTAACGCCAACGTTATCGGAAACTGAGTTGCCACCCCATGAACCACAACCAAGTGTGAGTGATGGTGCAAGTTTAAAGTTATAAAGGTCACCGATACCGCCGTGAGAAGAAGGTGTATTTACAAGAATTCGGCAAGTCTTCATACGAGCTGCAAATTCGTTGAGTTTTTCTGTTTCTGTTACTTCGTTAAGATAAACTGAAGATGTGTGGCCGTAACCACCGTCTGCAACAAGGTGTTCTGCTTTTTGGAGTGCATCTTCAAAGTTTTCTGCTTTATACATTGCAAGAACTGGAGAAAGTTTTTCGTGAGCAAATTCTTCGCTGATGTCAACACTTTCAACTTCGCCGATAAGAATTTTTGTGCCTGATGGTACTGTTACGCCTGCAAGTTCTGCAATTTTTGCAGCTTTCTGACCAACAATTTTAGCATTAAGCGCACCGTTGATGATAATTGTCTTTCTAACCTTTTCTGTTTCTTCAGGATTTAAGAAATAACAACCTCTTGTTGCAAATTCTTTTTTAACTGCATCATAAACATCTTTAAGTACAATAACTGACTGTTCTGATGCACAAATCATACCGTTGTCGAATGTCTTTGAGTGAATGATTGAGTTAACTGCGAGAAGAATATCGGCACTATCGTCAATAATTGCAGGTGTGTTACCAGCACCAACGCCAAGAGCTGGCTTACCACTTGAATAAGCAGCTTTAACCATGCCAGGACCACCAGTTGCAAGAATGATGTCAGCCTCTTTCATTACTGTGTTTGTCATTTCAAGTGAAGGAACATCAATCCAGTCGATAATTCCTTCTGGAGCACCAGCTGCTACTGCTGCTTCAAGAACGAGCTTTGCCGCAGCGATAGTTGAATTCTTTGCTCTTGGGTGAGGTGAAATGATGATTGCGTTTCTTGTTTTAAGTGCAAGCAAACATTTAAAAATCGCAGTTGATGTTGGGTTTGTTGTTGGAATAACTGCTGCAACAACACCGATTGGCTCTGCAATCTTTTTAATGCCGAATGCTTTGTCTTCTTCAACTACACCACAAGTTTTTGTATCTTTATATGCGTTATAGATATATTCTGCCGCATAGTTGTTTTTGATAACCTTATCTTCAACAACGCCCATACCTGTTTCTTCAACTGCCATTTTAGCAAGTGAAATTCTTGCTTTGTTTGCAGCAGAAGCGGCTGCTAAAAAGATTTTGTCAACCTGTTCTTGAGTGTAAGTTGCGAATTTTTCTTGTGCTTTTCTTGTGTTTTGGATAGCCTGTTCAAGTTTTTCAACGCTATCTACGATTTCATATACCTTTGTTTCCATTATGTACCTCCACATTTTAGAATTCACAGCGCATTAGTGCGCCTTTTTGAGTTCGTTAACATTTTAACAAATTGTTTAGGCTTTGGGAATTCTTAAAATGTTTATGGAGAGTTATCAAAAATGATAATACCCGAAAACAAAGATAAATAATTAATGCTTATTGCAAGTGTTTACGCTTTGATTCACAAAGTTCTGTTATGAATTTGCGGTCTAATTCAGAAAGTTTATATCCGTTTTTATAAATGAGAATATCTTTATAAATTTTATTGTTATCAATGCACTTTTTCTGCACAAGGTCATATCTTTCAAGAATATCACAAGGTGCTGGTGAAACCCACATAAATGTTTCGGGGTTTTTGTGAAGTAATTCAAATTGACTTGCTCTTTCAAAAATGAAAATTCTGCGGTCAATTATATCAGGCAACTCTTCTTTTACTACTTTCGCCAAAGGCATTGACGGAACATAAGGGTCAGCGTGTGCAATTTCAATAAGCCCCTTCAAGTCATCAAAAGTAATCACTTCTTTTTGTGCTAACACACTATCCTTACTCATAATCAGCGAATATGAGAATTCTGTTATCATTTCATAGGTCAAGCCCTTTTCTTCAAGCATTGTCTTGAAATATTTATCATAATTTGCGGCATATCTGATAATACCTAATTTGTAATCGTGATTAAGAATATTCTTGATTGTACGCTGTGAATTTGTTTCTTTATAAAAGATTTCTGCAGGGTCATCTGAAAGTGATTTTGAAAATTCAGAAAAAGCATCAGAAATATAGCAAGCACGAGGAACGGAAATTGAAAACTTTTGTTTTTTAGATGTTCCTTTTTTATAAAAATTTTCAACTTGGTCAATCTGATTAAGCAATTCTTTTGCATAACTTATAAACTCTTCCCCGTCAGGAGTAAGAGTTACACCTTTCGCAGTACGCTCAAAAATTGCTATACCCAAATCCCCTTCAAGCTCTTTTATTGAACGGCTTATATTGGGAGTAGCAACCAGAAGCACCTCTGACGCTTTATTAAGCGAACCTGCTTTCGCAACTTCAACTGCATATTTTACATGTAATATATTCATAAAAAGTTCCACCTTATAAATAAGAAAACAATTATTTTTATTATACAATATCCGACAGTAAAAATCAATTTAATAATAACTATTTTAAAAATTAACTATATATTAAAAAATGCCCCTGATATTATCTATCAGGAGCATTTTATTTAGTCAAGAATTGGCATTTCGGTCATGCGAAGTTTTGCGCAACCATAAGGGCAAAGTTCGATATTTTGAACTTTAGAAATTGGATTTCTTGATTTTGGAGTTTTTCGTGCAACACTTCTGTATGGAAATTTAAGTCCCCAATTGATTTGTTGCATATTGGCTTTAATGGTTACAGGTGGACTTTCTTGCGAGAATGGAATGTCCCCTACCCCATTGAATTTCACCGAGAAATCATTATCTGCGAAAGCATAATTCCAAGGTGTTTGTGGTATAAACTGATAATCACAATATGGAAATTTGCGTTCTACACCTTTTTTCGTATATTCTCTCATTTGCTTTTCATATTTGATTGGCACAGAGAATAACAACGAGCCCATTTGCAAAGCATAAAGGTCATTTGGTCGCTTTTTGAAATATGGTGTTGATTCAAATTCGATTTCAATATTGGTTTGACCCTGTTCAATAGCAAATTTAAGGTCTTTAACTTCTACATCTGCACCATTTACTTTAAGATTTTGGGCAAATGATGGAATACGGATTACAAAATCAAAATCCTTGTCACTATCAATTGAATAATGCATTTTATTTTCAAATGGGTAATTAGTTTCAAGTTTAATTGTAATTTCCTTGTCTTTTAAAACAGATGGCAACATAACTGCATTGATTATTGTGTTGCCATTATGCATAAATGGTGAGAGTGCAAATTTAGGCCAACCCTGATTAAAATTTGCAGTACAACAACCATAGTTTGGTTCAAGACCAAATGTGTGTGCATAAGGTCCGTTTGTGCTCCACGGAGCCATAATCATTGTTTTTTGACAAGCTATTTGATTGACTTGTTGAACATACTGGTGAGTCCACATATCTTCACTGAGCGTTGCAGGCAAAGCATTAAAGGCAAGCACTTCAAGACGCTCTGCCCATTTATTATCGCCAGTATGAGCAAAAATTTCTTCATAAGAATACATTTGCTCAACTACTGCACAAAGTTCCGTGCCCTTTGTTGGGTCAAGTCCTGAAAGCACTTCGTCACCAGTAAAGCCTTCGAATGCAGTACCGTTGTACTTATCAAGAATTTCACGAAGTTTTTCGGCGTTGTCGGTATAGTCTTCACCCACTAATTCGTGAGAAACTGCTTCACTTTTAAGCATCATAGTCATATTTACTATATGAGTATTCATTCGCCAAATGTGACTTGGTTTTTTCCAGTTTTCAATTGTTGTGTTATAATCAAAACCTTGTTCTTTGATAATTTTTGCTAGGTTTTTTATCCAATCTTCGCCATATTTTTCATATAAGAAATTAAGAGAAATAAACGACTCAAACCATCTGAATTTGCCCCAACCAAAGAGTTTGATTTCACCACTTTTTAGCATTTCATAATAGTTCTTAAGCACTTTATAAATGGTTTCAGGGATTCTCTCGTCGCCTGAGCAATCATAATAAACTTTGAGTACTTTACAGATAAGTTGTATTGCCCAAGTGTCATATTTTGCTCGCTTGTCTTTTTCACATGGGCAAATCCAACCGTCATCTTCTTGTGCTGAAATAATAGCATCAATATATTTTTTTACTGTTGCAATCATTTCTTCATTTTCTAAAAGATAAGCAAGTGGAATAAAACCGTCGAGCCAATAAGGTACTCTTTCCCAACCTTCACATTTTCCACCAATCCACGCGCTATCACGAACATCTGGCCAGATTTTATGAAGATTACCGCTGAGTCCTTCTGCTTGAATCTCTAATTGACACTTGAGCCAACCCTGTGGTTTTATTTCTTTTGATGTATAGAAATTCCATTTATTCATATTATCACCCAACATCTTCAGTCTTGAACTGATATGTTACATCTTCAAACTGCATTGTAACATCTTCACGAGTAAAGCCATCAAGGTTATATCTATCTGCATAGTAATTGTATTTATCAATAGTGAATGTGCTATCAGGCTTGCAAGTTATCATTGTGCAACCTCTTTGTGAGCCAAGCTTATCAATGCCTGAATATGCAAAATAGTCAATGCTATAACCATAGCTAAACACAATTCCTTTATATTCAAAAGTAGTATTATTTACATGGTCATGGCCGTTGAACATAGCTTTTGTTGAATCTAATTCAAGCATTTTTTCAAAAAGGTCGTCTTCACCATAACCACAACAAACAAGTCTGCCACCTTCACCGATTATGCCTTCGGTGAATTTAAAGTTCTCTGTATCTTTAAATCCATTTTGAGCAAATTCTTTCCAAGCGTTATCCATTTCTACCAATGGAATATGGAAAAATGCCATAGATTTAACCGGTGTTGCATCTTTATTGATTTTTTCATTTTCAGCATTCATTCTCTTGATTTCTGTTTCATACCACTCTACTTGATTGGGATGAACATTATCATAAGTACCTTTAATGCTTTCAATGATATTATCTTTAACATAAGCTTGAGAGTCAATTAAAATCATAGCCTGAGTGATAATTCCATCTGTATTTTTAACTTCGATAACATGGTTTCCATAACCATCAACATCTTCAGGACCTGACTGGAATAAGCAATATTTATATTCTTCATCTTCATAGAATTTTGCAACTGCTTCTCTGTCAAAATATGAATAAGCTTCGGCATCATGATTACCAAAAGTTACATCCCAATAAACACCAAGACTTTCCATAAGATTTGCAAAAGCCTTTATACCACTATAATTGTTAAAAGTACCTGCTCTATATGGCACAGGAAATGCGATATCACCTGTTGCAATAACTAAGTCGGGTTTTTCTTTTGTTACCATAGCTGCAACTGCATTGAGTGCTTTTTCGTCTACGCTTTTAGACATAAAACCACCGCCGATATGTACATCTGTAATATGCATTACTTTAAAGTCACCATCAGTTGTGAAATACCAATATCCGTTTTCATCTTTTTGGGGAACAAGTTGATTTTCCATTTCAACCTTGTTATATGAATTACCTTTTTCTAAAAGATTTTGAAGTGATAAAAAGTTAAGTCCTGCAATTACAACTGCCAAGACCATCACCACAGCAACAATTATTAATAACACCTTTTTTAACTTTTTAGATTTTGCTTTTGCCACAACGCAACACCCCTTTCAATTTACATATTTAGAATAACATAAATATTTAAAACTTTCAATAAAATCTAGTTTTTAAAAATAAGAAAAAGCACTTGCCAATAACAAGTGCTTTTAGCCTTTTTTAACTATTTAGTGCGCAGACCTTTAGGATAGTGATTCTTCGCTCTGCCGTTTGATACTTTTACACCACCAACTGTACAACCGTCAACCAAAACTGTCGCCCAACCGTTTTCGCAATTTGTTTCAAACTCTTCTCCGTGAAGATATTTCTTGATTTCTATACTATCCGCTGAAAGATTGATTTTTCGTTTAAAATCAGTGCCCATAGACATAAAGAATTGGTGATGTGGCACTACATAATTTTTTCTAATTTCGCCAATTGTTACACCACAAGTGAAAGCAATACCCCTTGGCACAGGAAAATCCGGTGTGAAATAAACAGGATTGCCGTTATAGGTCTGAACACAGTCTTTATTATATGCTGTGAGAGTATCATCAAGAAATTCAACCAATGTTTTATCTAGTTTTTCTTTGCCTATTGGCACGAAGAAATGCTCGGAATCAATGTTTGAATCTGCAAAACGCATTACTGCAACGAATTGCCCCTCACCTTTTGTCTTGTGAAAATAGCAACGCCTTGCATAGTGAATATTTCTACATTTGCAACCGTCAAAATTTATTCCATCAACTGTGTTTTCTCGCACTTTATCTGTTACGGGTACAAGTTCAAATCCCGAATGACGCTCTAAAAATGCATCGACGGTCATTTCGTTTTCTTCAAGAGAAAAGGTGCATGTTGAATAGACTATATATCCACCAACCTTGACCATTTTTGCTGCACAATCAAGAATTTCTGCTTGACGCTCGGCGCACATTTTTACATTTTCAGGTGACCATTCATCTATTGCAATGTCTTCTTTTCTGAACATTCCTTCACCTGAGCAAGGAGCATCAACCATTATCATATTGAAATATTGCTCTGGAAACATTTTGAGAAGTTTTTGCGGACTTGCGCAAGTTGTGACTACATTCTGAAACCCCATTCTCTCAATATTACCCGTTAAGATTTTACATCGAGATGGCACAATCTCATTAGAAACGAGCACACCTTTTTTGCCTAATTTGTTTTTAATCTGACTACTTTTTCCACCCGGTGCTGCGCACATATCAAGGACTTTCCAGTCACTTCCTATATCAATGCTTTCAACGGGTACCATTGCGGCAGGTTCTTGTATATAAATCATGCCTGCGTGGTGATAAGGGTGATTGCCGATTCCATCATAGTCAAAATAAAAACCATTTGGGACATAGGGAATTTTTTCTCCCCCGAATGGGTTTATTTTTTCAAAATCTTCAAGGGAGATTTTGTCTGTATTCACGCGAAATGCTCTTACGGGTGGCTCATCAAATGATTTTAAAAAGTCTTCATATTCGTCACCCAAAAGAGTTTTCATTCTGTTTTCAAATTCAATTGGTAGTTGTTTCATTTTATAAACTCATTTCTGCATAAAGCATACACATTGAAGTTGTTGTTATTGCAGCAGTTTCGGTACGTAAAATTCTTTTGCCAAGAGATATGATTTTACTGTTCATTTCTTTGGCAAGTTCGATTTCTTTTTCGTCAAAACCACCTTCAGGACCTATGAAAATCCCAACTGACATTCCTTTTTTGATTTCTTTTAATGCATCAGTTGTGTCAAGCATTCCGTTTTTGCTTTCATAGGGCACTAAAATCAAGTCAAGGTCTTTTGCGCTTGATAATGCTTGTTTATATGTAAGAATATCGTCGATTTCAGGAATTATTGTTCTTTTGCTCTGTTTTGCGGCACTTTCTGAGATTGCTTGCCAACGAGCAACCTTTGATTTCTTTTTCTTATCGTCGATTTTAACCACAGAGCGACTCATCTCAACAGGAATAATTTTATAGACACCCAATTCAACGCATTTTTGAATAATAAGTTCCATCTTATCGCTTTTAGGGAGTCCCTGAAAAAGATAAATTTTAATTGGTAATTCTGCGTCCTGATAGTTTTCTTCAATAATTTTTGCAATTACAGCTTCACTGTCAAAATTCTGGATTTCACAAAGATTACTGACACCATTATCGCTGACTAAAAAGGTGTCGCCAACACGCATTCTCAAAACATTTTTAATGTGATTAAAATCTGTGCCCGTTATATAATAGCACTCGCCTTTTCGGTTGTCGACATTAACAAAAAAATTATACATATACACCAACTCAAACATTCAATTTATATTTAAGATAATAGCATATTTCTTTATTAAAAGCAACGAAATACTAAACATTATCGAGATAGAAATCTTCAATTATTGAATCAAAATGAACAAGGGCTATTTTATCCATATTTAATGAGTAAACCAACTGAGATAAAGCGTGATAATCTGTTGAAATATCATATAATTTATCAACAAGAACTTCGTTTTCATAAATATTGATACCATAAGTTTCAACTATCTTATTTTCAATTGTAATATCGTGTTTAAAAATCTGATATTTCATAAAAATTTGCCTTTGCTTTTTATTTTTTAAAAATGTGTCATTTTGTCAACTTTTATTGACTATTTTACAGTGAATGTGTCAAAATGTCAACAAATATTTTTAAATAAGTTTGTTAAATTCTTGACATAATTTGACTAATTTTATATACTTATTAATGTAAGAAAATATGCACAAAAAAAGGATGTGTTTTTAATGGACCAAAAGTATGAGGCATTATTTACTCCTTGGAAAATTGGTAATGTTGAGATTAAAAACAGAATAGTTATGTGCCCTATGGGCGGTACATCACTTTTCGGTTGGTTTGAACTTGGCGGTTGTCATTTTGACAAGGAAGCTGCAAAACTTTTCATTGAAAGAGCTAACAACAATGTTGGCCTTATTATCCCCGGTATCGCACCACTTCGTGATACTTTCTGGGGCAAATGGCTTTGGCAAAATCCAAAGATGTTTGATGAACTTAAAGAATTTATGGACGAAATCCATAAGACAGGTGCAAAGCTCTTTATTCAGCTTACAGCTGGTATGGGTAGAAGCTGGGCTATCACAGAACTCGTAGCTCCACTTCACAAAAACAAGTTCACTCGTGCACTTGTTAAACCAATTCTTGATACATCACACGAATTAGCTTCACCTAGCCCACAGCCATCTCGTTGGGCACATGATATTATTTGTCCTGAAATGACAAAAGAGCAAATTCACGAAATTATTGAAGCATTTGCTAAAACTGCAAAACTTTGCCGTGATGCAGGTGTTGACGGTGTTGAAGTTCACGCTGTTCACGAAGGCTACCTTTTAGACCAATTTGCAATTGAATTTTTCAACAAGCGTACCGACGAATACGGCGGCAATTTTGAAAACCGCTACCGCTTTGCTGCCGAAGTAGTAAAGGCAATTAAAGATGCTTGCGGCGATGATTACCCCGTTTCTTTGCGCTACTCGGTAGAATCTAAAATGAAGGGCTTTTGCGAAGGTGCTATGCCCGGTGAAGAATACACCGAAGTTGGCAGAAATATGCAAGAATCCGAAAAGGCGGCAAAATACTTGCAAGACGCAGGTTACGATATGCTTAACGCCGATAACGGTACCTACGACTCGTGGTATTGGGCTCATCCGCCTATGTATATGCCTGAAAACTGCAACCTTGATAGCGTAGCGCACATCAAAAAGTTCGTATCTATTCCCGTAGTTTGCGCGGGTAGAATGGATGCCCAAACAGGCGCGCAAGCAGTTGCCAACGGTCAAATAGACGCAGTTGGTGTTGCACGCCAATTCTTACCCGACCCCGAATGGGTAACCAAGCTTATTGAAGACCGTTACCGCTTCGCCGCGGAAGTGGTTCATGCCATCAAGGAAGCCTGCGGCGACGATTTCCCCGTATCCCTGCGTTACTCCGTAGAGTCCAAGCTCAAGGGCTTTGCG
>JAZQWV010000087.1:0-16861 GCA_045632525.1 Candidatus Fimenecus sp. | reverse complement strand
ACGATTCAGTGAATCGTTTTTAGCGAAGAGCACAATGCGAATCCCTCATTCGCATTGTGAGTCTATAATTCGAGTCCTATGTGGTCCACCAAGAAAAGCACTTAACTTTAAAGTTAAGTGCTTTTTTACTTGCTAGATTGTTTTTATGTGATATAATAGACACAACGATAAAGATTTGGGGAGAATGTCAATGAAAAAGGTTTTATCTTTATTATTAGCTTTTAGTATGCTTTTCTGCATTGTTGGTTGTGGAAAAGAAGAGTCTATTGATAACAGTTCAACAATAACCACAACAGAATCAAATGACAATATCAATGTTGATGTTAATGTAGATGTAAACGTTGACCTTAACACATCAACAACTGAAACAACTACAAAGCAGACACAAAAGCCAACAGAGACAACAACCAAAAAATCTTCTGATGAAACTACAACTAAAAAGACAGGTTCAACACCTGTTACCATTCAGAAAAAAGATTTCGGTAATGGTCAGATTGTTTTCTATCCTTCGAACATTCAAGAGACAAATATTACATATCCTATTATCGCATTTGCAAATGGCACAGGATTTTCTTATGACATTTATGAGAATTTACTCATTGAACTTGCAAAGGGCAAATATATTGTAATTGCAAACACCGAAACAATGTCCGCTGATGGCACAGCACAGCTTGCATCTGTTGATTTCTTAATTGCTCAAAGCAAAGATTCATCTAGCATTTTCTATAACAAAATAAATGTAAATAAAATTGGTCTTGCAGGTCACTCACAAGGTGGACGAAGCTCTGTCAATGCTGCTGCCGCTGACTCAAGAGTTGATTGTGTTGTTTCATTTGCGGGTAGTAATTTTGACTATGAAGCAGAGAAACTTTCTGCACCAACATTCTTTATTGGTGGCTCTGCCGATATGATTGTTAATGCAAAGCAATGGCTTGTCCCTGCTTATGAAAATTGCAAAGGTCCTGCAGTTTATGCTTGTAAGACAAATGCAATACACACTCGTTGTTGCACAAACCCAACCGAATATTCAGGATATGCAATTTCTTGGTTTGATGCATGGCTCAAAAATGATGCAGATGCTATGAAGAAATTCACAAATGGTGGTAAACTCTCTCAGGATAGCGCATGGCAAGACTTTGCTTGTAAAGGAATATAACTTGTATTAAAATCAAAAGACGCTCTAAGCTTAATTAGAGCGTCTTTTTTTGTTGTTTATAATTTGTTTATATCCGCATCAGTAATCATGTGGAAACCTGCATCTTCAAGAACTTTTTCTGCCATATCATTGTCGGCAACACGAAGAACAACATAAGCGTGTTTTTCTGTTCTTGACATAAATGCGTAAAGATATTCCATATTGATATCGGATTTATCCAGGACTTCCAATGCCTTTGAGAGTTTACCTGGCTGGTCACCGATTTTAACACCCACAACATCGGTCATTTTGATAAGATATCCTGCATCATTAAGAGCCTTTGTAGCTGTTTCGTTATCATTTACAATAAGACGGAGAATACCGAAATCCTGTGTATCTGCAATAGATAATGCACGAAGGTTAACTTCGTTTTCTGCAAGGATTTTTGTAATATCAACCAATGCGCCTTTTTTATTTTCAACAAATATAGTTAACTGTTTTAATGACATAGTATATTCCCCTTTCGATTAATCGTAAAGTTTACGCTTATCAATAACACGTACTGCTTTGCCTTCGCTACGAGCAATGCTCTTTGGTGCTACAAGTTTAACATTTGGATTAATACCAAGCATAATCTTCATTGCGTTTGCAAGTGATTTTTCTTGTGCTGTAATACCGCTGACAGTATCTGTGAACATTTCAGGATTCATTTCAACAAGAACATCGAATGTATCGTTATTATTCACACGGTCAATAACAATTTGATAGTTTGGCTGATAACCTTCGTTAAGAAGAACAGTTTCAATCTGGCTTGGGAATACATTGACACCACGGATAATGAGCATATCATCACTTCTACCCATTGGTTTTGCCATTTTGATAAGTGTTCTGCCACAAGAGCACTTTTCACGAGAAAGTACACAAATGTCTCTTGTACGATAACGAAGAAGTGGGAAAGCTTCTTTATCAAGTGCTGTGAAAACAAGTTCACCTTTGCTACCCTCTGGTAAAACCTCACCTGTTTCAGGGTCGATAATTTCTGCTAAGAAATGGTCTTCGTTAATATGCATTCCTGTTTGCTCTTCACACTCAAATGCAACGCCAGGACCAGATGTTTCAGTAAGACCATAAATATCATAAGCCTTAATGCCAAGTGTTTCTTCAATCTGACGACGCATTTCATTAGTCCATGCTTCCGCACCGAAGATACCTGCCTTTAAAGGAATCTGGTCAGGTGTATAACCCTGTTCTTTTAATGATTCACCCATATAAGCTGCATAAGATGGTGTGCAACAGAGAATTGTAGAATTCAAGTCCATCATAAATTGAATCTGACGGTCTGTATTACCCGATGACATCGGAAGAGTAAGACAACCAACCTTATGTCCACCACCGTGAAGACCTGCACCACCTGTGAAGAGACCATAACCATAAGCTACTTGTAAAACATCTTCATTAGAGCCACCTGCTGCAACAATTGCACGAGCACAGCAATCTTCCCACAAATCAACGTCGTGCTGAGTATAGAAAGCAACAACTCGTCTGCCAGTTGTACCTGATGTTGAGTGAATTCTTACACATTCATTAAGAGGTTTTGCAAGCAAGCCATAAGGATAAGCATCTCTTAAATCTGCTTTTGTAAGGAATGGGAGTTTGTGTAAATCTTCAATGCCTTTAATGTCGTCAGGTGTAACACCTTTTTCATCCATTAAATTCTTGTAGTAAGGCACATTTTCATAAACATGCTTTACTTGTTTCACCAATTTTTCTGATTGAAGTTTTTTAATGTCTTCAACAGGCATGGTTTCGATTTCTTTCTGATAGTAACGTTTTTCCATTTTGTTTTCGTCCTTTCTGCAATTTGCTATGGAATAGGTAGTTTTTTGGATTGCAGAAGCAAACAAAAAGTCCTTTGCATTCCAATTCGGAATACAGAGGACGAGAAAATTCCCGTGGTACCACCTCTATTTATCATTACCTCACGATAATGACCTCCGAGTGCAAACACACCCTAGTCGATATAACGGTCGAACCCGTTTGACCTACACAGTAAAAACCTTCAGCCAACGACTAACGGAATGAATTCACCGACTTTACACTACTGCATCACACCAACCGCAGCTCTCTGAGAATGATATTTCCGGATACTATTTTCCGCTCAAACGTCTTTATTACATTAACATAGTAACACTCTAAAAATACAAAGTCAAGTATTTTTTAAAAATTTTTTATTATGAATTATATCCTAATTCAAAAGCTTTTTTGTTCATTTCTACAAACTTAGATGCAACTGTATTTTCAATTGCTGTTATCCAACTTTCATAAGGAATATCGAAATACTTTGCAGCCTTACCCATAAGAACAATGTTAACAGCCTTTGATGAACCAGCTTGTTCAGCAAGTGACAAAGCATCAAGAGCATCAACGCTAACGCCCTTTTGGGTTAATTCATCGAGAACATTTTCAGGATATTCAGCAGCACCGATAATAACGGGCATTGGGTCAATCTGTTGAGTATTTACAACGATTTTACCATCTTTTTTAAGGAAGTTTGCATAACGACCTGCTTCGAGTTTTTCAAAAGAGATAATAATATCTGCTTCACCATCTGTGATGATTGGTGAATAAACCTTATCGCCGAAACGAACATAAGTTACAACTGAGCCACCACGCTGACTCATACCGTGAACTTCACTTACTTTTACATCGTAACCTTCGTCAACAAGAAGACGACCTAACAATTTTGATGCGAGAAGACTTCCCTGTCCACCGACACCTACTATCATAACACTAACAGTTTTCATTATAAGTCCCCTCCTTAAACGATTGCATCAAACGCACAGAGTTGTTTACATACGCCACAACCTACGCACAATGTTGCGTCAACTTTTGCTTTTCCGTCTTTCATACTGATTGCAGGACAACCAAGTGTCATACATCTCTTACATGAACGGCATTTATCTTCGTCAACCTTAAGAGCAGGTTCAGTTTTTACTGATTTCAAGAGTACACAAGGTCTGCGAGAAATAATAACTGATGGCTCTTCTGCTGCCAATTCTTCTTTAACTGCTGTATCACATGCCTTAAGGTCATAAGGGTCAACAACTCTTACACGGTTGATTCCGAGAGCCTTGCAAAGATTTTCAAGGTCAACCTTTGCAGCAGAGTCACCCTTGATATTGTAACCTGTTGTTGGGTTCTGCTGATGTCCTGTCATACCTGTAATTGAGTTATCAACAATAATTACAGTTGAATTTGTAGCGTTGTATGCCACATTTACAAGACCTGTCATACCTGAATGCATAAATGTTGAGTCACCGATAACAGCAACACTCTTCTTTTCTGCTTCACTACCTCTTGCAAGGTTGAAGCCGTGAAGACCTGAAATTGATGCACCCATACAAAGAGTTGAATCAAGCGCATTGAGTGGTGGTGCAGCACCAAGAGTATAACAACCAATATCACCAAGTGCTGTAATCTTATTCTTTGCAAGTGTATAGTATAAACCTCTGTGTGGGCAACCTGCACACATCATTGGAGGTCTGTTTGGAATAACTGAATCAGCAGAAACACTTTCAGGTAATTCTTTGCCGAATGCTTCTGCAATTGTTTTTTGTGAAAATTCACCTAAAATTGAGAATTTGTCTTTACCGATTACATCTATACCAAGTGCTTTTACATGGTTTTCAATAAATGGGTCAAGTTCTTCAATTACATAGAGAGTTTTAACCTTTGATGCGAAATCCTTAATAAGTTTTACAGGAAGTGGGTATGGCATACCGATTTTAAGGATACTTGCACTATCGCCCATTACTTCTTTAACATAGTGGTATGAACAACCTGATGTGATAATACCGATTTCTTGGGAGTTCATTTCAACCACATTATATTCGCAATTTTCTGCAAATTCCTGTAATTTAAGTGTTCTTTCTTCAACCAAAGGATGACGCTTGATTGCATTTGCAGGAGTCATTATGTACTTTGATGGATTCTTTTCGTAGTCCTTTAATGTTGCAGGAACTTTGTCACTTGTTTCAACTATTGACTGGCTGTGTGCAATTCTTGTGCACATGCGAAGAAGAACAGGTGTATCAAACTTTTCTGAAAGTTCGAAAGCATTTTTTGCAAATGTATATGCCTCCATTGAGTCAGCAGGCTCAAGCATTGGCACTTTTGATGCCATTGCATAGTGGCGTGAGTCTTGCTCATTCTGTGAAGAATGCATTGCAGGGTCATCAGCAACACAAATTACAAGACCACCATTAACACCTGTGTATGAAAGTGTGAAAAGTGGGTCTGCGGCAACATTAAGACCAACATGTTTCATAGCACAAGCTGAACGTGCACCTGCAAGGCTTGAGCCGAAAGCAACTTCACAAGCAACCTTTTCGTTTGGTGCCCATTCGCTGTGGATATCATCAAATTTGCTTAAAAATTCAGTAATTTCAGTTGATGGTGTACCCGGATAACTTGAAACAACACCTAAACCACCATCGTGCAAGCCTTCTGCGACTGCCTGATTACCTATCATTAATTTTTTCATTTTCAAAATCTCTTTTCTAATTATATATTAATTATGATTTATTCTGTGAGTCAACAAGACCTTCGCCACCGTATATTTTACGGAGTTTTGGCTTTTCGATTTTACCTGTTGGGTTACGAGGTACATCGGCAAAAATAATCTTACGAGGTCTCTTATATCTTGGCAAACTCATACAGAATTCGTTGATTTCTTCTTCTGTGCAAGTCATACCCTTTTTAACTTCAATAATTGCAGTTGCAATTTCACCAAGTCGTGGGTCAGGAAGACCGATAACTGCAACGTCCTTGATTTTTTCGTGTGCAGCCATAAAATTTTCAATCTGTACAGGGTAAAGGTTTTCACCACCTGTGATGATAACATCTTTTTTACGGTCAACAAGATAGATAAAATCTTCTTCATCTTGCATAGCCATATCACCTGTTAAAAGCCAACCATCTTTAAGTGTGGCTGCAGTTGCCTCAGGGTCACGATAGTAACAAGTCATAACACCAGGACCTTTAAGACAAAGTTCACCAACATCACCTTTTGCTACCTCGTTGCCATCAGGGTCAACAATCTTTGTCTGCCAACCATAGCCTGGAACACCAATTGCGCCAACTTTATGTACATTTTCAACGCCAAGGTGAACAGCACCAGGTCCGATTGACTCGGAAAGACCATAGTTTGTGTCATATTGCTGATTTGGGAAATATTCAAGCCAACGCTTGATAAGGCTTTGTGGAACAGGCTGTGCACCGATATGCATAAGTCTCCAATTTGAGAAATCAAATTCATTCAAATCGATTTCGCCACGGTCAATTGCATTGAGAATATCCTGTGCCCACGGAACAAGAAGCCATACAATTGTGCATTTCTCATCACTTGCAACTTTAAGAATGTTTCTTGACTGTGTACCTTTCAAGATAATTGCCTTTGAACCACTCAAAAGGCTACCAAACCAGTGCATTTTTGCACCTGTATGGTAAAGTGGTGGAATGCAAAGGAAACAGTCATCCTTTGTCTGATTATGATGTGCCTGTTCACATCTGCAAGAGTGAATAAGGCTTTCGTGATTATGTAAAATTGCTTTTGGAAAACCTGTTGTGCCTGATGAGAAGTAAATTGCAGCATCATCAGATTCTTCAAGCCAACAACCATGGTATGAGCTTGAACATTCAGAAACGAGTTCGTTATAATCATCTGCAAAAGCAGGGCAACTACCACCAAAATAGATAAGTTTACACTTTTTGCTGATTTTGTCTGCTACTGCTTCAACTCGGCCTACAAATTCGTTACCGAAAACAAGTACATCTGCTTCTGCTAAATCAAGACAATAATCAATTTCGTCTGATGAATAACGGAAATTGAGTGGCACTACCAAAGCACCTGTTTTTAATATACCAAAATATATAGGCAACCAGTCGATACAGTTCATAAGAAGAATTGCGACTTTGTGTCCCTTACCTATTCCGTTTTGAGTGAGCATATTTGCAAATCTGTTTGCTTTTTCTTCAAAAACACCCCAAGTGATTTCGCGACGATAAGGACGTCTTGCACCTGACTCAACAAGTTCAAACTCACTCCAAGTGATTCGTCTTGTTTCAGGTTGTTCAGGATTGATTTCAACCAATGCAACGTCGTTTGGAAATTCACGAGCGTTCTTTTCAAGTAAGTGTACGATTGTCATTTTTCATTCTCCAAAAAAATACATAATATCTTGATATTTTACTCTATTTACCAATAAAAATCAATAGAACTGAAGGAAAAAGAACTTTTTTAATTCCCCTATTGACAAATAGACTTTAAAGTGCTAAACTTTAAAGCGTTAAAGCAAATATACCACATCTCGACGTTATTGTCAAGTAATTTTTTATGTAAAGGAGTGATAAATATGACAACAACAATGATGATTAGTATACCAATGCTTATATGTTTTTTCGCGCTTATGATAGGTGTCGGTTTCTATTGCAGAAAGAATGCAACAAATGTTGACGGATTCGTGCTTGGTGGTCGTTCAGTAGGTCCTTGGCTTACTGCTTTCGCTTTCGGTACATCTTATTTCTCTGCGGTTATCTTTGTTGGTTATGCAGGGCAATTCGGTTGGAACTTCGGTCTCGCATCAACTTGGATTGGTCTTGGTAATGCGTTTATAGGTTCACTTCTTGCTTGGAGCGTGTTGGGTAGAAGAACAAGAGTTATGACTCAACATCTTGAATCAAAAACAATGCCTGATTTCTTTGAAAAGAGATATGACTCTAAAAAACTTAAAATAATCGCATCTTTTATTGTATTCGTTTTCCTTATCCCCTACACCGCTTCACTTTACAACGGACTTTCATCTCTCTTTAATAACGTATTCAACATTCCTTATGCTGGAATTGTTATTATTATGGCTGTGCTTACAGGTATATATGTTATCTTTGGTGGATACATGGCAACTGCAATTAACGACTTCATTCAAGGTATTATCATGCTTGTGGGAATCGTTGCTGTTATTGCTGCTGTTCTCGTTAAAAACGGCGGATTCACTCAAGCGGTTGCAACACTCACAGAAGAAGCAGGTGCAGAATACACATCACTTTTTGGTGCTAATCCCCTCTTCCTTTTCTTTGTTGTTGTACTCACCTCTCTAGGCACTTGGGGACTCCCACAAATGATTGGCAAATTCTACTCAATCAAGGATGAAGGCTCAATTAAAAAAGGCACAATAATTTCAACAGTCTTTGCTATTATTGTTGCGGGTGGTTGCTATTTCCTTGGTGGTTTTGGCAGACTCTACAAAGATGAAATGATTAAGAGCGGTTTCATCTTTGATAACGGTGCAGTTATGTTCGACAAGGTTGTTCCTACAATTCTTTCTGACCTTGCTCCTGTTATTGTTGCTCTTGTTATTGTGCTTGTACTTTCTGCATCAATGTCAACTCTTTCTTCACTTGTGCTCACATCTTCTTCAACTCTCACTCTTGATGTTATTAAACCTGCACTTATGAAGAAAAAGAATGTTGACGAAAAAAAGACTATTCTTATTCTCAGATTATTTATTGTATTCTTCATTACCCTTTCTGCTATTATTGCAATTCTCAAAGATAGCATTTGGAAAGACTCAGTTTTCATTGCACAGATGATGGGTGTTTCTTGGGGTGCTCTTGCAGGCGCATTCTTAGCACCATTCTTATATGGTTTATACTGGAAGAAGACCACAAAGGCGGCAGTTGTTACAAGTTTTGTATTCGGTACAGGACTTGAAATTGTTCAGTTGCTTATTAGCATTGGTCTTTTCAAACCAACAACACCAATTTTTAGCTTTGTGTTCACAAATTCACTTTACTCTGGAGTGTTTGCAATGTTGGGTGGGCTTGTACTTGTGCCGATTGTAAGCCTCTTAACACAGAATACATTGCCGAAGAATATAGACGACAAGTTTAGTTGCTATGATGCAACGGTTGTTACAAATGCGAAAAATTCATTGGGATAAAAAATGAGGCTATGATTTAATCATAGCCTTTTTGTTCGTATAAAACGGAGATTCGACCGTGTGCTTCGCACACTACTAGCTCGAAATTTAGATATAACTATTTATTTTCTTTAGCAGTATTAATAGATGCCACCAATATTCTTTTTATCTCTAAACAATCATCAAGTAAAGATTTACCCATTTCTTCACTTATGTATTCTGACATTATTAATAACTTAATCCAATATTCAGTTTCAGCGGTTTCTTTAAGCGCAATATGCATTTTTGAAATAAAATCAGCTTTGCTTTGTCCATAATTTGCTTCATTTATATTTGCGCCAATACTTGTACCACTACGAACAATTTGTTTTGAAATGATATGTTCTTTTTTATCTTTAATTAAATATTGGTTTAATTTAATAATTCTTGATGCAAATACAATTGATTTATCTATTAATACATTTTCTTTCATAATATCCAACCACCTTTTAATAAAGAATAGCATATATTGAGGCAAAAATCAATTATTCATTATTCATTAGCAACGCGACTTCAATATTCATTATTCATTGAGAAAAGTCGCAAAGAAATGAATAGTGAATAATGAATATTGAATAATTAATAATACAAAAAAAGAAAAGTCACACTATCGTGCGACTTTTCTCTTTTTGGTGATCCACCGGAGATTCGAACTCCGGACACCTTGATTAAAAGTCAAGTGCTCTGCCAACTGAGCTAGTGGATCATATTCACCCGACTATTGTCGGGATTATTATTTAAGCAAAAATTACTGCGATTGAAGCAATTAGAACAAGCACAAGGAAAATTGAAGCCAAAATCTTTGTAAGGAATGCTTTCTTTGCTTCATCTGTTCTACCCTTATTCTTGCCGAAGAAAGATTCAGAAGAACCGCCAGAAATGGCACCAGAGAGACCTTGTTGATGACTTTCTTGCAACATAACAAGCACAATAATTAAAACTGCCAAAAGAATAAGAACTATGCCTAAAACTATCTGAAGTGCTGACATTTCTCGTACCTCCAAATCACTATATTTTTAACAGCCTTGATATTCTAACATAACATTTTAAAAAATGCAAGTCTTTTTTGTAAAAATTTTGATATTTTTTATATGAATATTCATATTATTTATGATAATAATATTTTTGCAGACAAAAGTGATGTATTTGCGTTTGCCACTTAGTCTGTACCGACCGTTTATTCGGTCGGTTTTTTGTTTATAATATTCTTTGCTTATTCCCATCCAAAATAAACTTCTCTGCCATTGGAAATACTGTTACCTTCTGTATCATAAAAACTTATGTAGCCATAACTATTATATTCAGCCCAATTAATTTCTAAAACTTCTCCGTTGGATGCTTCAACAGTTTCTAATAAATTACCTTTATTGTCATATATTTTAACCTTTGAATAACGAGAGCCCTTTGCAGGTGCAGTTGCTATCAGCTTGCCACCACGATATGAGTATTCTGTTATATACTCATTACCATCTTGATAAGTTTTATCTAATTTAAAAAGAACTTTATTTTCACTTAAGTCGATGCACTCATAATTTACATAATTGGAACAATATACATCATCATATCCGTTGCTATTGCGAACCCATAAGCAATCGCTTTCTGGGTTGTAGTAAATAGTAAAATCATATTCAATATGTTGACAAGGTTCTAATTTCAACAGAGCATCTAAACCAGCGCGTTCATAGGTTCCCAAAACCTTGCCCGATGCGTTTTTTACTTTGGCACGTGTATGTACTAAACCAGTTTTATCGTTATTCTCGGTATAATCATACTCAATTTCGCACAACAAATTCCAATCAGAATCATAATATATTTCACGTGACGAACATAATTGATTCATATCCCCTTCACGCACATATTCAACAAATTCACTCACTAGGAAATAATAGCCTTCACTGTACTCAAAATTACGGCAGTCCCAAATATCTAAACCATTTTTAGGGTCTGTAGGAGTAATGCTATTTACCAATTCGCCATTCTTACTATAGAGGTCAAAACGAGTAACTTCACCATTTCTAACTTCATTGTACGCAACAGGATTTCCTGTTCCATTATATATAAAAATATAATTATTACAGTTTATGTTTGGATTATATTCACCCCATGAATCTGTTTCAGTTATACTAATATATTGAGGTGGCATATAAATTTTTAAGTCTTGACCTGCGAATGTAGGGGTGTATGAAAACAGCACATTCTTATCTAAATCAAGAATTTCAAATAGCATGTAACCGTAAACACCACAGTTTATTCCTTCTGTAGTGCGATAATAGCCTACAAGATTTTCTTTATCGTCACGCAATTCTTCTAATTCAACAGTTGTTTGGTCAAGAACAATTTGTGGTTCACTAAAAATGTCGATTTCGGATTCGTTTGAAGATGTTGATGAATTGTTAAATCCGCCAAAAAGTCTATCAAAGAAACCTTTTGAATCATCACCTGACTGATTATCTAAAGAGCCATCTTGTTGTGATACATTTCCACAAGCCGTCAGACTTAAACACAACAACAATATTATTGGAATAAAAATCTTTTTCATAACCATATCCCCTTTATTTACGGGTGATTTGTGAATCGCCCCTACTGTGTCAAATATATCATTTTAGCATTATTTTGTCAATAAAAAAGGGACGCCGAGTCGGCGTCCCCTACATTTATTAAACTATAAATTGAATTATTTTTTTAAGTCAATGTCGATATGCAATCTTCGATTGCTCGATATTTTTACTTTGCAAAATCGATATGTTTTCGCTGACGCTCAAACTCGATATGATATAAATCTCGTTCACGAAGTGAACATATCGAGTGCGTCAGCACATATCGAACGCGTTCGCGTATATCGAAAATCCTGCAAGGATTTATATCGATGCAAAATCAAAGATTTTGCAATTAGAATGTGAGTTGTTCGCCTTGGTCATCTGCGCTAAGTATTGCACCTGCAGATGGAAGATTCTTTGTTCTGTATCTGCTAGGTTTTACAAACTGACCGTCTTTAAAATCAGTTATTTCTTCAATGCGATGACCTTTTTTAAGAGTCATTACTGCAACGCCTTGGCTATCTTTTGTAGTCTTAGAAGAAATTGCACCTGAATTGAAGAGCAAATATCTACCTGCACTTGAACGGATTACAAATTCTTTATCCTGTGGTACATAGATTGCTGCAACCAACGGACTCTTATCAGAATAAGCCTTAATGAGCTTTTTACGGTTGGTCTTGGTTTCATAAGCAGAGATATCAACCTTTGCTACCTTACCATTTTGGAAGAAGAAGAGCATATAACCTTTATACTCTTTAAGAACAACCATTGAAATAGCAGTTTCCTCAGGCTCCATTTGAAGTTTTGTTCCAACATAGTCACCCAATACACTTGCTTTTGTATCGTCAAACTCATTTGCTCGTGTTTTATAAACCTGACATTTATTTGTAAAGAACATAAGCTCTGTACTGTTAGTTGTTTCAACCGTTGAAATGATTTCGTCGTTTTCTTTGAGTTTATGTTCACCACTCATACGAAGTGACAATGGAGTAATCTTTTTAAAATAACCCTCTTTTGTAAAGAACAATGTAACAGGATAATCAGGAATTTCTTCGATTTCTTCTTCCATTTCTTCGATTTCTTGTGAATAAACGATTTCTGTGAGTCTGTCTTTGCCATATTTATCGGCAATTGTTTTAAGCTCTTCAACGATAATCTTCTTAACTCTTGCTTTGCTTGAAAGAATATCTTCCATATCTTCAATTTGCTTTTTAAGGTCGTCGATATCCTTTAAGCGTTTGAGAATGTATTCACGGTTCAAGTGACGAAGTTTGATTTCAGCAACATATTCAGCCTGAATTTTATCAATGCCGAAACCAATCATCAAATTAGGCACAACTTCTGCTTCTTCTTCAGTTTCACGGACAATTTTAATTGCCTTGTCAATGTCAAGAAGAATTTTTTGAAGACCTAACAAGAGATGTAATTTATCTTTTGCTTTTGTCAAATCGAAATAAACACGACGGTTTACACACTCTGTACGGAATGCAATCCATTCTAAAAGCAAATCTGCAACGCCCAACACCTGAGGCACACCTGCAATAAGCACATTGAAGTTGCAAGAGAATGTGTCTTCAAGAGTAGTCATTTTATAAAGCTTTTGCATAAGCTTTTCAGGGTCTGTGCCACGCTTTAAGTCGATTGTAATCTTAAGACCTTTCTTATCAGTTTCGTCACGAATGTCGCTGATTTCACGGATAGAATTAGCCTTAACCTTTTCAATAACCTTATCAATTATTGCTTCTGCAGTTGTTGTTGGTGGGATTTCAGTAATATCAATACAGTTATTTGATTTATCATAAGTATATTTTGCTCTAACTTTAAATCCGCCACGACCTGTGCGATAAATTTCTGCCATCTGGTCACGATTATAGATAATCTTGCCACCGCCGATAAAATCAGGGGCTTTGAGAGTTTCCATAACATCAAAATCGCTATCTTTAATAAGACCGATTGTTGTTTCACAGATTTCGCGAAGATTAAATGAACAGATTGATGACGCCATACCAACTGCGATACCTGTATTTGCATTCACGAGAATTGATGGGAATGTTACTGGCAATAATGTTGGTTCTTGCATTGTTGCGTCATAGTTATCAACAAAATCAACTGTATCTTTATCAATATCCTTAAAAAGCTCGCTTGCGATTGCTTCAAGCTTTGCTTCAGTATAACGTGATGCAGCATAAGCCATATTTTTTGAATATGCTTTACCAAAGTTACCCTTTGAGTCAACATAAGGATGCAGCAAGCTCTCATTACCCTTTGAAAGACGCACCATTGTTTCATAGATAGCAGCATCACCGTGAGGGTTAAGTTGCATTGTGCGACCAACGATATTTGCAGATTTCACTCTGCCACCGTTTAAAAGTCCCATTTTATACATTGTATAAAGTAATTTTCTGTGTGATGGTTTGAAACCGTCAATTTCAGGGATTGCACGGGATACGATAACGCTCATTGCGTAAGGCATAAAGTTGGTTTCAAGAGTATGAGTAATATTCTGAGTTACAACCTCACCTGCACCGATAATGTGAGCATTCATTTGCTCTTCGGTGATTTCGGTTTCAACTACTTTCTTTTTTCTTGCCATTTATATCCCTCCCTTTTAAGAAATATCTGCAAGGTCAATATAGATATGACCATTTTCTGCGATAAAATCTTTTCTTCCCTGCAAGTCGTCACCCATAAAGAGTTCAAATCGTTCTGTCATAAGTGATTCGATATTATCAGGCTCAACTTTAATTAGACGACGAGTTTTAGGATTCATTGTTGTAAGCCACATCATATCAGCGTCGCATTCACCAAGACCTTTTGAACGCTGAATTGTGTATTTTGCATTACCGATTTGTTCTAATACATCTGCTTTTTCTTTTTCAGTATAGCAAAAGTAAGTTTCGTCTTTTGAACGGATTTCATAAAGTGGTGATTCAGCGATAAACACTTTGCCTTCACGGATAATTGTTGGCATAAGACGATGAATCATTGTGAGAATAAGTGTTCTGATATGGAAGCCGTCAACGTCCGCGTCGGTACAGATAATAACTTTATTCCATCTTAAATCGTTGATATTGAATGAAGAAACCTCTTTGCTCTTCTTTGAATTTACTTCAACACCACAACCAAGCACTTTAATAAGGTCAACGATAATATCACTTTTGAAAATCTTATCGTATTCACTCTTTAAGCAGTTAAGGATTTTACCACGAACTGGGATAATTGCCTGGAATGATGAATCACGAGCTTGCTTACAAGCACCAAGAGCAGAGTCGCCCTCTACTATGAATATTTCTCTTTCATTAACATCTTTGCTTCGGCAGTCAACAAATTTTTCAACACGGCTAGTCATATCATTGCTTGACTGCAATGTCTTTTTAATATTGATTCTTGTTGTTTCTGCCTTAATTCTTGAACGCATATTGATAAGAACTTGATTTGTAATCTTATCTGCATCAAGTTTATTTTCAAGGAAGTAAATTTCAAGTTGATGACGGAAGAATTCTGTCATTGCTTCTTGAATAAATTTATTTGTTATTGCTTTTTTAGTCTGGTTCTCATAAGAAGTCTGTGTTGAGAATGAAGACACGACTAAAATCAAACAATCTTCAACGTCCTGATAATTGATTTTAGAGTCGCTTTTAAGGTATTTACCATTAGTTTTAAGATAATTATCAATTTCAGCAACAAAGGCACTTCTGAATGCTTTTTCAGGTGCGCCACCATACTCCAAAAAGCTTGAGTTATGATAATACTCTTTAAGTTGGATTTTATTTGAGAAGCATAGAGACGCAGTAATCTTTACACGATAATCTTTCATATCGGCACGGTCACGACCTGTACGCTCTGCTGACCAGAACTGCACAGATGACATTTCTGTTCCGTTTGCAATTTCTTTTACATAGTCTGTTACGCCGTTATCATAAACATATTCAAATGTTTCAAAACTGCTGCCTGAAATCTGATTTTTAAGGATAAATTTAATACCGGCATTGACAACAGACTGACGCTTGATTGTTTCTTGATAATATTCAAGTGGAATATTGATGTCTGTGAATACTTTCAAGTCAGGTTTCCAACGGATACGAGAACCTGTATCTTTTTTGTTATATGGTTCTTTAATCATATCCCCTGCAATTTCACCCTTTTCAAAGTGAAGAAGATATTTAAAGCCACCTGTATGAATTTCAGCATCCATGTATTCTGATGCATATTGTGTTGCACAAAGACCAAGACCGTTAAGACCTAATGAATATTCATAGTTGCCACCGTCGTTGGTATCATATTTACCACCTGCATACAACTCGCAGAATACTAATTCCCAGTTATAGCAATTTTCTTTCTTATTGAAGTCAACAGGAATACCACGACCAAAGTCCTGAATTTCAACTGAGCCATCAAGAAAACGAGTTACAACGATTTTGTCACCATAACCTTCCCTTGCTTCATCGATTGAGTTTGAAAGAATTTCAAAGACAGAATGCTGACAACCCTCAATACCATCTGAGCCAAAAATAACGGCTGGACGTTTGCGGACACGGTCAGCGCCTTTTAATTGTGAAATACTTTCGTTACCATAAGATGCTTTTTTTGCCATAAGCTTTTACATCCTTTACCAAAAATTACATAAATAAAAAAATTAAACCACTAAATATTATACACTACATTTAGCGGTTTAGTCAAGATTTAAGGCTTATTATACCCCAATATATTCAGTTTTATTTCTTCTTACCTTTGCGTTCAACTTTTGTTTTATTGCCTTTTTCATCAACAATATACATATTATCAAGTTGACCTGTTAAACTACGCTTGAAACTGTCGATATATTCACGACGAAGAACTGCTTGTTCTGCTTTTTCTTCTTCTGTAAGCCCTACTGACTGAGATTTTCGATAGAGTTCACTGATTCTATCCATTTTTTTCTGTTCCATATTATACTTCCTTTGGTTTTAATGCTTGTATAGTATAAAACATTTTGAATAAATAGTCAAGAAAAAAGCCCCATCCAAAAGGATGGGGCAAAATTATTGAATAACTATATTAGATTATTCGTTAATCTTTGTAACAACGCCTGAACCAACTGTTCTACCGCCTTCACGGATAGCGAAACGAAGACCTTCTTCGATAGCGATAGGAGTGATGAGTTCAACGTCCATAACAACGTTGTCACCAGGCAT
>JAZQWV010000086.1:0-3740 GCA_045632525.1 Candidatus Fimenecus sp. | reverse complement strand
GGTGCATTCTTATCTCTAACTGATGGTGGAAGCTCTTTGCCATAAACTGCTTCGAATTCGTTTGCAGGAACATTCATAATGTCTGCACCGTAATATGATGGAGCAGTTGCCTTGTAATCAGGGATTTCTGCTTCTACAGTTGATTCAACATTAACTGTAGCTTCAAGTTTGATGTTACGGCTTGATGCACCAACTAAAATCTTGAAGTCACCGCTTTCAACGTGCCAGTCACCAAGGATTACGTTGTAATATGCAAATGCGCGTTTATCGAGTGTGATTTCAACATCTTTTTCTTCGCCTGCTTTTAAGAATACTTTCTTAAATGCGCGAAGCTCTTTAACAGGGCGATAAATTGTGCTTTCAACGTCATTTACATAAACCTGAGCAACTTCTGCACCGTCAACATCACCAGTATTCTTAATCTTGAATGAAACTGTTACTGTGTCTGTATCTTTGATTTTGTCAGCAGAAACTTTAATGTCGCTGTATTCAAATGTTGTGTATGAAAGACCATGACCGAATGGGAAAGCAACTTCCTTTTCTGCTGTGTCATAGTATTTATAACCAACATAAACGCCTTCTCTGTATTCAACTGAAACAGATGTGCCAGGGAAATAGTTGTGGCTTGAATTGTCTTCAAGTGCAAGTGGGTATGTTTCAGAAAGCTTACCACTTGGGTTAACATCACCGAAGAGAATATCACAAACTGCGCTACCACCAGCCTGACCTGTAAGGAACATGTTAAGGATAGCAGGCACTTTGTCTGCCCAAGGCATTGCTACTGATGCACCACCTGAAAGTACAACGATTGTATTAGGGTTAACCTTGAGCACTTCTTCAACAAGAGTGTTGTGGATAGGTGGAAGGTTAATGTGGCTTCTGTCGTTGCCTTCTGTTTCATATTCGTCAGTAAGACCAACGAAAACAACTGCAACATCAGCATTTCTTGCTCTTTCTTTAGCTTCAACAATGAGTTCCATTGCTTTCTTTTCTTTGCACTTTTTGAGTTCATAACCCTTTGAGAATGAGAAGTTAACATCCATTTCTTTCATTGTGCTATAAGCAGAGTCAAGCTTGATTGGGTTGATAAGTGATGAACCAGCACCCTGATAACGAGGTGTGTGAGCCATTTCACCGATAAGAGCAATTTTGGCATCTTTCTTAAGTGGAAGAAGACCACCGTCATTCTTCATAAGAACCATACACTGACCTGCGATTTCACGAGCAAGGTTGTGGTGAGCATCACTGTCATATGTATAATCGCCGAGAACTTTTTCAGCTTTCTTTGACATTTCAATAATCTTGTCAACTGCTGCATCAAGAATAGCAACATCAAGAGTGCCATCGTTAACTGCGTCAACAATAAGCTTTGTGCCAATACCTGATGATGTTGGCATTTCGATTTCCTGACCTGCAATAAGACCAGGAACTCTTTCGTTTTCTGCGCCCCAGTCAGTAATAACAACGCCTTCGAATCCGAAATCATCACGAAGAACATCAGTTAAAAGCCACTTGTTTTCAGCAGCATATGTGCCGTTAACTCTGTTATATGAGTTCATAATTGTCCAAGGCTGAGCCTTTTTAACTGTGATTTCGAAAGGAAGAAGATATGTTTCACGAAGTGTTCTTTCGTCAACAACAGCATTAACTGTCATTCTGCGAGTTTCTTGGTTGTTTGCTGCATAGTGTTTGAGAGATGTACCAACACCCTTGCTCTGAACACCATTTACAAATGCTGCAGACATTTCACCTGCAAGGACACCGTCTTCTGAGAAATACTCAAAGTTACGTCCGCAAAGTGGTGAACGCTTGATGTTTGTACCAGGTCCTAAAAGAACAGATACTTTTTCTTTTAAGCATTCTTCACCAAGTGCTTCACCCATCTTGTAGATAAGGTCAGTATCCCATGAGCAAGCAGTTGCAGAAGCTGTTGGGAAGCAGATAGCAGGAACACCTTTCAAAAGATTTGTTTCACCTTTTGGTGTGTCGTCTGGGTCACCTTTTTTACGGATACCATGAGGGCCGTCGTTAAGGCTAATTGACTTGATACCAAGTCTTTCAACAGGCTGTGAGTGCCAATAGTCAAGACCGTCGCACATACTTGCCTTTTCTTCAAGTGTCATTTGTGCGATAAGGTCAGCGTGTTTAAGAGCCATAATCATTTCTCCTTCTTATAAAGTATAAAATTACTTAACATTTCTATTATATATCAACACTATCGGTTTCGTCAAATAAAAGTTTATCTGCCGAAACTGTGTCAATTGCTTCAATATTTTTGAGCTTGCGCTGAATAAAGAGATTTTTGCGTTCAGCATCTTCAAGAGTTTTGCCTGCTTCGTCAACTTTCTTCTTTGCCTTTGCGAGTAAATCGCCAAATTTTTCATACTGTGCCTTTGCAGCACCCAAAAGCTCACGAACTTCGTTTGCTTTTTCGTTAATAGCAATTGTTTTAAAGCCCATTGAAAGAGAATTGAGAAGTGCTGTGATAGTTGATGGACCTGCAATCATAACATTATAGTCGTTCTGAATTTTTTCAGGTAAACCTGTTCTTGATGATGCTATTTCTGCATAAAGACCTTCAGTTGCAAGATACATAATTGCAAAAGGTGTTGTGTCAGGCACATGAATATATTTTGCAATTGATTTTGCTTCGCCAAGCACTCTGTTTTCAAGTTCTTTTCGTGCAAGTTTAACTGCATCTGCATCCGCTTTATCAGCGGCATCACAAAGACGGACATAATCTTCCATAGGGAATTTCGAGTCAACGGGAAGAAGAATGTCTTTGCCGTCTTTTTCGCTTGATGGAATACGAATTGCAAATTCAACGCGGTCAAGTGAGTTTGGCACTGTTGCAACATTCTTTAGGAACATATTAGGAATAGTCTGGTTTAAAATGCCTTCAAGCTGAACTTCAGCCCAAGTGCCACGAGCTTTAACATTAGTGAGCACTCTGTTTAAAGCAGTAACATTTTCTGTAACACCTGTTGAGAGCTTTTGCATTTCGCCAAGAGATTTATATAAGTTTTCGAGCTGGTCAGAAACAGTTTTAAATGAAGAATTAAGTCTTGTTGTGAGCGTTGAAGTGAGTTTTTCGTCAACAGTAACTCTCATTTCTTCAAGTTTTTTCTCATTTGACTCTTGCATTTTAGTAATTGATGTTTCAAGCGACTTGTTTTGCTTGTCACCTTGGTCAACGAGCATCTGAATAACTTTTTCACGGTGCTCAAAATTACCTTTATTCATGTTGTCAATACGACCTGACATGTCATCAAGACTCTTTTTCACATCTTCACGGATTTCTTTATTAGAATTTTGATTTTCAACACGGATTCTGTGAAATTCATCACCCATATTTTTGGTTATGTATTCAAGTTTGTTTTCAAGTGACTTGATTTCATCACTTTCTTCGTTGTTTGCTTCTTTGATTGCCTTTGATAATTTGCCAAAATAAACACCGAGCACAATCATAGCAATTGCAAGAAAAGCCATTAGAATATATTTTGCAATTTCAAGAAATAATTCCATAATTTTACTCCCCATATATAATGTATAACTCATTATACCAAAATTATATAATAAAAGATAGTTTTTTATAAAATTTTTTATGAAAATATAGAACTTATTTTAAATATTTGTTATAATGTGAAAAGGTGATTTGAATGTTTAAGAAAATCATATCAATTTTAATGGTATTTGTGCTTGTTTCTACTTGCTTTTCAGGTTGCAAAAAAGAAGAAACA
>JAZQWV010000085.1:0-17729 GCA_045632525.1 Candidatus Fimenecus sp. | reverse complement strand
AAGACACAAAAATCAACTATACCAACGCGACAGTTAAGGTTCACATCGACAAAGACGGCAGAATCATAAAAGGCACCTGGAAATACACCGTTGATATCAGTTTGAATAATTATAAAGTCGGAAAATCAACCGTTGAAACAACATCGATTGTTATGGATAATATCATAACTGTCAACGGCGGATTTTAACGCAAAGATTTCAATAACAACTTGACACAGAGCGACATTTATTTTATTATATAATAGGTTATTTATGTTAACACAAATATTGATAAGGAAGTGTTTTCGATGAACAAACAGTACGAAGCCTTGTTTACCCCCTGGAAAATAGGCAACGTAGAAATCAAAAACAGAATCGTTATGTGTCCTATGGGCGGTACATCGCTTTTCGGTTGGTTTGAACTCGGCGGATGTCACTTTGACAAGGAAGCTGCAAAGCTTTTCCTTGAAAGAGCTAACAACAACGTTGGTCTTATCATCCCCGGCATCGCTCCCCTCCGCGACACATTCTGGGGCAAATGGCTCTGGCAGAATCCCAAGATGTTTGAAGACCTCAAAGTATTTATGGATGAAATCCACAAGACCGGAGCAAAGCTTTTTGTTCAGCTCACAGCCGGTATGGGCCGTTCATGGGCTATCACCGAGCTTGTTGCTCCTCTCCACAGAAATAAATTCACACGCGCTCTTGTAAAGCCTATTCTTGACACTTCACATGAGCTCGCATCTCCCAGTCCCCAGCCTTCACGTTGGGCACACGATATTATCTGCCCTGAAATGACTAAAGAGCAGATTCACGAAATCATCGAAGCATTCGCAAAGACCGCAAAGCTCTGCCGCGATGCAGGTGTTGACGGTGTTGAAGTTCACGCTGTTCACGAAGGTTATCTTCTTGACCAGTTTGCTATTGAATTCTTCAACAAGCGTACTGACGAATATGGCGGAAACTTTGAAAACAGATATCGTTTCGCAGTTGAAGTTGTTAAGGCTATCAAAGAATCTTGCGGTGACGACTACCCTGTTTCTCTTCGTTACTCTGCAGTATCAAAGATGAAGGGCTTCTGTGAAGGCGCAATGCCTGGTGAAGATTACAAAGAAGTTGGCCGTGATATGGAAGAATCAGAAAAGGCTGCTAAATATCTTCAGGATGCAGGTTACGATATGCTCAACGCTGACAATGGTACATACGACTCATGGTACTGGTGTCACCCACCAATGTATATGCCACAGAACTGTAACCTTGAAGAAGTTGCACACATCAAGAAATTCGTTGATATTCCTGTTGTTTGTGCAGGTAGAATGGAACCTGATGCTGGTGCTAAGGCAGTAGCAGAAGGCAAAATCGACGGTGTTGGTGTTGCTCGTCAGTTCCTTACAGACCCTGAATGGATTACAAAGATTATTGAAGACAGAATTGAAGAAATCAAGCCTTGTATCTGCTGCCACGCAGGTTGCTTTAACTTCTCATCTTCAAAGGGTCATGCTAATACACAGGACCTTCTCGACACAATGGGACTTTCTCGTTGTGCTCTCAACCCAAAGACAATGCAGTCAAAGAAATACAACATCAAACCTGCTAAGAAGCTCAAGAAGATTGCTGTTATCGGTGGCGGTATCGGTGGTATGGAAGCTGCTATGGTATGCGCACAGCGTGGTCACAAGGTTGACCTTTATGAAAAGAGCGACAAGCTCGGCGGTGTATTTATCGCAGCTGCTGCTCCATCATATAAAGAAAAAGACCGCGACCTTATTGCATGGTATAACCGTGAAATTAAGCTCTATGACGCTATTACAATTCACATGAACACAGAAGTTAAAGACATTGCTTCACTTGGTGCAGACGAAGTTATCATTGCTACTGGCTCAGTTGCTAACAAGATTCCTGTTAAGGGTGCAGAAAAGGCAATTGAAGCAGTTGACTTCCTTCTTGACAACTCACTTGCAGGTGACAAGGTTGTAGTTGTTGGTGGTGGTCTCACAGGTTGCGAAATTGCTTATGAGCTTTATCTTCAGGGCAAGAAGCCTGTTATCGTTGAAATGCAGGATGACCTTATCACAACTCCAGGTGTTGCTCTTGCTAACACAAGTTATCTTCGTGACTTCTTCAAGACAAACAAAGTTCCTGTTTATCTTGAAAGCAAGACTACTGAAATCCGTGACAACGGTGTTACAATTATGGATAAAGACGGCAAAACAATTGATGTAGAAGCTGACACAGTTATCCTTTCAGTTGGTTACAAACCTGCTCCTGTTGCAGAAAAGTCAAAGCATGTTCACGTTATCGGTGATGCTCAGAAAGTCGGAAATCTCCGTACAGTTATCTGGGGCGCTTGGGACGTTGCAATGAAGTTATAATTTAAAATTGAACGAAAAGAAATCCCCACAGTAATTTACTGTGGGGATATTTTTATATGTTTTTATTCAGTTGGCATTGCCTGTCTTTGTGCTGAGTAATTAACATCAATAGCCTTTTTGAAGAGAAGATAGTCATATTCAGGGAGCCAGTCGTCACCCACTGTGAGAGTTGCAAACTCTTCTTCACTTTGAGCAACATTCATAACATTAACGCCCTTAATCTGTTTATCCTCTTTATAGCAATCATCCCAGAATGCGTGGTGACCGATATTAGTCACGCTTGATGGAATATAAACATATTCTAAGTTCTGGTTATAGCTGAAAGCATCTGAACCGATGAATTTAAGACCTTCAGGGAGTGAAAGGTAAACTTCACCGAGAGCATCTCTACCTGTGAAATGTGGGTCTTCAACATCAGTTGCTTTATATGTATAAATATTTGCAAGTGATGGTGTTGTGCCCCATTGGTCAACGCGTTCATGAAGTTTGAAGATAGCAAGTGTTTCGATTGTTTCAAGACCTTCTGGAAGGTAGATATAACGAAGATTTGCATAGTTGAAACACATTTCACCAATCTTTTTAACAGATGATGGAACTACATAAGTCTGAATATCTTTTTCATATTCAGGTGTAACATCATTTCTGTAAAGTTCTGCTTCATAACCATATTTCTGACGAAGATATTCGTCGTGGTCACAAGGATAGCAAAGAACTTCTGTCTTATCTTTATTATAGAGAACACCATCAACATCACAGTAATTAGGGTTATTTTCGTCAACCTCAATGTTCTGTAATGCCCAGCAAGAATAGAATGCTTTACCGTCAATTTCAAGAACATCAGGACCGATATAGATTGTTTTAATCTTATCGTCACAGTTGAGAGTAAACTGTCTTACAGATGTGATTGGTTTAGTTGTATCTTTGACAACTTTAAAGTTTGTTGCAGGGTCATTGTTACCTGGAATATACTCAATATTTGAAACATAGTCAATATCGAGTTCATAAAGATAACCTGTGTTACTGAATTTTGAGAACTGAATTCCGCTTTCTAATTCTGTATATTCAAATGTTTCATTCTGCAATGCAAGAACAGAGAAAAGCATTGAAAGAGAAACTGCAACAATAATAACAATTACAAATATTGCTTTTTTCAAGTTATAGTATTTGTAAGGCTTGTTGACATGAGGTGCTGCAAGGCCCGGTACCTGATAAGTCCATATTTCGTCTTCAGGAATATCTAACTGTACATCAGTACCCCAACCGTTAGCTTTGTTTTGCTTTTTTTCTTTCTTACTCATTCAACTCACCTCCATTAACCTTTATAACCGCCAGATACAGAAACGCCTTCTTCTTGGGCTTTCTTTTCTGTAACTTCTGCACGGCGTTTAAGAACTTCCATAACCAAGTTCTGTTTCTTATTATCATAATCCCAGAAGAGATATGGAATTGTCATAAGGAAGAATCCAATTGCGTCAACGATAATTGGCACAACAACAATGTTTCTTCTTGAACCATCGAAGAAGAGAATTTCCCAGTTACTATTGAAGCCGTATCTTAACAAGAAGATTGGAATAATAAGACCAACGAATGATGTGATAGGTCCTGTGAACCAACCAAAGATACCAGCAAAGCTTTCAAGACGCTCGCCTGAAAGGTACATCTGATAGTCACCGATACGAACACCCATATCGTGACCTGCTGTTGTTGGAACTGTCTTTGTCATTTCCATAAAGAAGAGAACAATAACGCAGATTGTTCCGCAAAGAGCGAGATTATCACCAAGAGTCCACATTGCAATAGCGATAATCGCATTACCGATTGCACGGCTCATCTGATAGAAAATCATAATCTGCTTATATGAGAATCTCTTTAAGAAGAATGGTGATAACAAATCAGGTGGAGTACCCGCAAATGAAATAAGTGCTACCAACAATGAATATGGCAAACCGCTGAGACGGAATGTGTAGAAGTAAAGGATAGTTGCAAATGGCAACATACCGTTACCGAGTGAGTCAATAAGACCAACAACTGTGTTGATAAGCAAATATTTGTTTTTAAGAACACCAAGCATACCGTCCCAGAACTTAATCTGAACTTTCTTTTCGATTGGTGGCTGTGGAATTCTTTCTTTAATTCTGCCTGCAAGTCCCATTGTAAATGCTGCTGAAATACAGAATGTTACAGGGATAACCCATCTATAGAAGTTAATATCTGCCCATTCATGACGGAGCATACCAACAATTGCAGGGAGGATAATTGCAAGGATTGAATTGAAGATGTGTGAAAGTTTTACAGGATAGCTACGAACAAGAATTCTTTCTTGAAGGTTAGGGCTAATTCTCTTTGAACATTCTTCGAGAACATTACCAAAACCGAATACATTGTATGTAGCAAAAAGAAGGTTTGCGACCCACACTCTTGTTGCAACATCTGGAATGTTATAAACAGGAAGCCAACCGATAAGGATAACCATTACGCACTTTGGAATAACATCGCAGTAAAGGCTATATTTATATCTGCCGTATTTTGGAATGAGTTTCTTACGCCAGAAAATGTTACGGGCACCAACCCAACCTGAATACAAGAAGTGTGTACCAAAGGTTTTAAAACATGCCGTAGCATTCATACCTTCAAAGCTGTTAAGTGTTGTAATAAACCAGCTTGATTGGTCAAACAATCTTGAATAGTCAAATGCGATGGTGGATATACCGAACAACATCATCAGACCATAAACCCAATAAACTTTTCTTTCTTGTTTTTTAGGCAAAAAGCCCAAGTTGTCACAAACATACCACCAGATAAGAGCTGTGATATAGCCAAGAGGCATATTCAAAAGCCCGATAACTGAGAATGTGAGATAAGGCAACTTATAATGGTGCATAATGAGGAAACAGCTTGACCAGAAGCCGATATACTCAAGTGTTTTTGCACCTGTGTAGTTTGCGCCGACACCGATAACAACGTCCTTATATTCTTTATAAGGGACATATTTACCTTCTGCCGGAGTATTCCAATGAGTTTTAATTTCGTTACCGAAATCTTTTACTTTATTAAGTATGTCGCTCATTGTTCATCTCCCTTTCTAAATATATTCATAATATTTTAACATATTTTTAAACATTAAACAATAAATTTCCGTTCTTTATTCAAAGTAAAACTACACAAAAAAAAGGATTGTTTATTGTGCAACAATCCCGTTTTTTGTCTATTATATTATATCAAGTATTTCATTCAAGTCTTTGATTTCATAATCAATTCTTAAATTTTCTTTATTTGTGTGATTTAAAGGGTTATACCAACAACAAAGAATACCTGCATTGTTGCCACCTTTAATATCACTTGTAAGAGAATCGCCGATAATCATTACTTCTTGCTTTTTGAACGCACCGATTTTTTCTTGAACTGCATCAAAAAATTCTATACTTGGCTTTTCAAAACCAATTTCATCTGAAATGAACACATCATCAAAGATGTCAATGAGTCCTGATTGGGCGAGCTTTCTTTGTTGGGCAATAATTGTACCGTTTGTTACTGCATATTGATTATATTTACCCTTAAGTGCTGTTACGACTTCAATTGCATTATCACAAGGGAAAGATTTATCACCAAGTCGCATTTGATATTCGTCATTGAACTTATCAACATCATTAAAATCAATGTTTTCTAATTTGAAGAATTCAACAAAGCGGTCGGTTAAAACCTGTTGTTTTGTAATTTCATCACGCTCGAGCTTTTCCCAGTATTTACGATTAATCTTTGAATATCTTAAAAGCATTTCGTCGGTACATTCACCCAAGCCGAACACATCAAAACATTTTCTGATACCATATTCTTCGGATTTAGAGAAATCAAGAAGTGTTCCGTCAATATCCCACAACAAAGTTTTAATCATAATATTCCAAGTCCTTCCAAAAGGAATTTTACGCCTATAAGCACAAGTACCAAACCACCTGTAAACTCGGCTTTATTCTTATATTTAGCACCGAATTTGTGACCGATAAACACGCCTATTGCAGAGAGCAGACCTGTGATTATACCTGTTAAAACAATTACTGTAATTGCTTGATTTCTTTCATATTCAAATGCGAATGTAACACCAACTGCAAGAGCATCAATACTTGTTGCAATCGCCAAAGCTGTTAACTCTTTTAAACTGAGTTTTGAATCACAGCAACCGCAGTCTTCTTCTTTCTCAAAGGATTCTTTTATCATTTTACCACCAATGATGCCGAGTAAAATAAATGTAATCCAATGGTCAACACTTTCAACATATTGAGCAAACTGAGAGCCGATAAACCAGCCTATAAGTGGCATACCCGCCTGAAAACCACCAAAGAAAAGTGCAATTAGCCCCATTTGTTTAACATCAAGTTTTCGCATATTAAGTCCCTTACAGATGGAAACTGCAAAAGCATCCATTGCAAGACTTGTTGCAATAAGCACTAACTCAAACATAGTTTTCTCCCAATAAAAAATAAAAATGAGTCTTTAATTTTTACATTATTTAAACATTGAAATGATAACACTTTCACTTTTTATTGTCAAGATAACACTAGATTATGAAATTTTTAAACGGAGTCTCAATTTATCACTTATCATTGCAATAAATTCTGAGTTTGTTGGCTTGCCCCTTGCACTTTGAATTGTGTAACCAAAATATGAGCCAAGCACATCAACATCCCCTCTGTCCCAAGCAACTTCAATGGCATGACGAATTGCGCGTTCAACGCGTGATGATGTTGTTGAATACATTTTTGCAACTGTTGGATATAAAACCTTTGTTACTGAGCTCATCATTTCACGGTCATTAATTGAAAGAACAATTGCTTCACGAAGATACTGATATCCTTTTATATGCGCAGGGACACCAATCTGATGCATAATTTCACTGACGGTCATCTGCAAATCGTTGGTTTCTTGTAATTTGCTCACATCACCTTTTGATTTTGACCAACCTGTAAGTTGATTTATTCTCTGTGCCAACATTTGCACATCAAAAGGTTTTAAGAAATAATAATCAGCTCCTGCCGACAAAAGTTCTTGCTCAAATCTTTGATTATCAGCACTTGACATTACCATTAAAAGTGGTTTTGTTTCTTTTTCATTTAACTGATTAATTACGCCCAAAGCATCAAGGTTGGACATAAATGCATCCATAACCACAACATCTGCACCCATACTTTCAATTTTTGAAAGTAAAGCTTTGCCATCCTTTTGAACAAGAATCACATCACAACCATAAGTTCTCAACACATTTGCACAGTTCTTTCCGAACTCGCTCCCCTCACCCGTTAATAATACCTTTAAATTGTTGCTCATTTTAAAGCCCTCCGTTTTTATTTTAAAATCGTTTCGATTTCTTATTTCTGCCATATTTTACCATAAATGGTAAAATATGGCAATAGCCTTTTCCAAAATATTTTAAAAACTTTTCGACATTTAACGAAAGTTATCAAAGACACTCTAAAATGATGGAAGAAAATAAAATCCTGCAAAATTCAGGCAAAAAAGCGCTGAAATATACAGTTAAAAATGAACTATGCTCTTTTTCTTTGGTCTTTTTTTAACATTGATTTCAACTTTGATATTGTTGAAAACTCTGTTGAAAATGTTTAAAACTTTGATATTACAAGGGTTTCTAATATAAAAATTGGTTATTTTTGTAAAGGTTTTTACTTTACAAAACAATTTGAAAATAAAAAAACAGTGTATATACAAATGCATATACACTGTAGAATTTGAAGGATTTATTTCAAATTTGTTTAGATTATAAAAAATAGTTTTTTAGTCTATATGTTGAGTAAACTCAACTCGATATTTTTACTTCGTAAAATCGATATGTTTTCGCTACGCTCTAACTCGATATGATACAAATCCTCGTTCACGAAGTGAACATATCGAGTGCGTTAGCACATATCGAGCGACTTGTCGCATATCGAAAATCCTGCAAAGGATTTATATCGCTGCAGAGCATTAGCTCTGCAATCAATCTCGGCGAAGAGCTTCGATTGGTGGCATTTTTGCGGCTCTTCTTGCCGGATAAACACCGAAAATTATACCAATTGCAGATGAGAAACCAACTGCAAGAGCAATTGTTGATGGTTCAACTGTCAATGGCACTGCCATAATATATGACACGAATGCTGCTAAGGCAACACCCAATAACAATCCAATTGTACCACCTATCAGACAAAGGATTATTGACTCTGTCAAGAATTGGAACATTATTGTTCCGGTTTTTGCACCAAGTGCTTTTCTGATACCGATTTCACGAGTACGCTCTGTAATTGACACAAGCATAATGTTCATAACGCCGATACCACCAACTACAAGAGAAATCGCACTAACTGCTGCGATAAAGATAGTAAACACATTAATAACAGTATCAAGCAAGTCAATATATGTTGCCATATTTGTAACTGTGTAACAATCTTTATCAAAATTATCATGAAGTGAACGGATATAATTGATTGCCGCTGCACCGATACCGTCTAATTGACCTTCATCAACCGCAGTAACATTAATCATTTCATATTTTTGTTGATTTGTGCCGTTAATCATTGATGCAACAGGAGCGGGCATAACAATCATACAGCTCATCATCTGCATGCCACCCATTGAAGCTGTCATTGTTTCCATTAAATCTTCAGTATCCATATTCATACTGGACATAATATCAACAACGCCAACAATTTTTATTGAGAATGTCAAATCATTTGCTGTGCAATAAACATATTCACCGACAACATCTTTTCGACCAAAGACCTGCAAGGCACTGCCCACATCAATAACGCCAACATTCTTTTTCTCGTCATATTCTTCTTGGGTGAAAAATCTGCCATAGATACAAGGGGTTTGCATAATATTCTGCATATCGGTATTACCACCGATACCCATTAAGAAACCATTCATATCATTTGCAGACATCTGACACATTGCCATTGTCTGCATTGATGCATATTGCACACCATCAAGTTTTTTAATTGCCTTTATATCAGCATCTGTGAAATAGTCATCATCACTTGCTGTTTTGGTATTAACTGTCAAAGATATTGCACTGTTACCCATATCGCGAATCATACCAACAATATAATCGCGACCACCGTTACCCACAGTAACAATAGAAATAACAGAAGCAACGCCGATGATAATGCCCAACATTGTAAGCAATGAACGCAACAGATTTGTTCTGATACTGAAAACGGCAATTCTAATGTTTTCTTTAATATTCAAAGTTTACACCCCACTTATGAAGCTTTCTCTTTGACTTTTATGCCGTCTTCCATTTTTGGGTCAGGACTCTTGAGTACTATTTCATTTTCTGCGAGTCCATCAATAATCTGATAACTTGTATCGTCAAGAGTACCCTTTGTGATTTCGCGTTTTACTGCAACGCCTTCTTCAGCATCAAATACAAAAACATAGTATTTTCCGTTTTCATATAATACACATTCAACGGGTACTTTGAGCACATTTTCAACTGTTGCGAGTTTAATCTTTATATCAACATCAAATCCAATAACGATTTTTTCGTCAGGGTTTTTGATTTTAACCTTTACTTCTGCACCACTAGCACCACTACCTGTGCCCATGAGTGAGCCAATACTTAATCCGTTTGATTCGAGAGCAGTTGCGCCAACATAAACAACTTCGCCTTCATACTGACTGTCAAGACTTGTTACAGTTGCTTCCATACCAACTTTGATTTTAAGAAGGTCTGATTTGCCAACTGTTACAGAAACAAGCATATCATCATAGCTTTCGAGTGTAATACCTGTGCCTGTTGCTGTGCTACTTCCACTACCCATCAATGAGTTAATCATATCAGTTGTGTTTGCATCCATACCTGATGAACCTAACAATGCTGAAATGTCAAGTGTTGATGTGTTTGTTGCTACAGGAATAAACTTTTCGCCTGCTTTAATGTTTACAACTGTTACAATGCCATCATTTTCAGCATACCAACCATTTTTCATTTTGTCATAGATGCTCTTGATATTTTTATATGTGATTTCTTTTGTATCTGCAACTTTTTTAAGAGCGTCAAGAATTGAGTCGCTATCACCTGTGCTCACAACTGCATTTTCTGCTTGAAGTGAAGAGAGTTCTGAATTAAGCTGTGCCAATTCAAGATTTTTTTGCATTAATTCTTCTGATTTTGAGTTATCAGTTGACACAACTGGAACTTTTGTAGATGATGCAGATGCAATAAACGCGTCAATTTCTTCCTGACTTGCACCATTTTGCGCCATCTGCATTGCGATAGCATCAATTTGTTCTTGAGGGATACCAGTCATTTCTGTAACAGGCTCGTTATTTTCAACTTCTTTTTCGAGCTTTGCAATTTCATTTTTCTTTGCAGTAATTTCAGCATTCTTTTTATCAATTTCATTTGCCAATTCAACTTTACGTTTTGAATTGCTATCCGCTGACTGCTTTGCATCATTATAATCTTTCAATGCTTTGTCATATTCTTTTTTTGCACTATCAAGATATTTTGATGCACCTGAAACATTGAATGTTGCAAGTTTATCACCTTTGCTAACTTTATCGCCAACATTCACAAGCACTTCTTCAACTGTTACACCTTCAATTGCAACAAAGTTTTCAGTAACACCTGATTCAACTTTACCTACAACATCAAGTGAATCAACTATCGTGCCATAAGCCACTTTTGTCATTTCATATTCTGCAGGTGGTTCAGGTTTGAAATTTGAATAAAGCACATAAGATACTAAAAGCACCATAAACACAATAAACGAAATGATGCCTATTTTTGCTTTCATACTTTTTTTCTTGAAATTTTTAAGCAAAGAAATCACACTTTCCTATTTTAATATAAAGATATTCTACTACAAATCACTTGAAATTCCAATATATTATTTGTAAAAAATTTGTAAACTTGCAATTATTTACCACATATATTTATCAGGTGATAAAAATGTGTAAAAAAATCTTGTTGGTAACTATCTCTGTTTTTCTTATTCTTCTTTGTGGTTGCTCAAAAGAGAGTAAATTCGGGTTAGAACAATTCGTAAGCAGAATGAATTCTCAATTTGATTATAGTCTTGATACCGCTGACTTTATTCTTTGGGTTGATGAAAATGAGAATAATAATTTGTTTTGTGAATTGGGGTCTTCACTTATTACCCTGTCATTAGATAATAACAACGATATAAAGGGAATATCTTTACTCTCAGTTGACTCACAGGATATTCCAAATACCATTAATTTCTTTTGTAATATGTGTTGCGTTTTTACAGGCAACGATTATGATACGCAGAAATCAATTTTTGATAATTGTCAAATTAATACGGATACAATAAAATATGCCGACAGTAACAATGTCATTACCGTCGGCAAATATAAATATACAATTGTTTGCAATCAGTATTCGATTACTTTGTTCTGTGACCGTGTGTGATTACTCTCTGTGCCACTTTACACCTTGTGGTGTATCTTCAAGAACGATACCCTGTGCTTTGAGTTCATCACGGATTCTGTCAGCTTCTGCCCAGTTTCTATCTTTACGAGCCTGAGTACGAGCTTCGATGAGTTTTTCAATTTCGTCATCAAGGCTTTCTGTCTTTCTGTTATAAACAAGACCAAGAACACCTGTAAGCTCATCAAAAAGAGTTGTTGCAAGTTCTACAAGTTCTTTATTAGGCGCATCTGTGATAACTGTTGTGTTAATATCCTTAACAAGCTCAAAAATTGCTGTGATAGCGTCTGCTGTGTTAAGGTCATCATCCATAGCAGCAATAAACTGGTCTTTACGAGAATTGAGTTTTGTTTTGATTTCGTCTGCGTTTTCTGGAAGTGTATCCACAGCATTCTTCATTGCAAAATCAAGACTCTCACGGCAATTATAAAGACGAACGAGAGATGCTTTACACTGTTCAATAATATCAACACTATAGTTAATTGGGCTTCTGTAATGTGAAGAAATAAGGAAATAACGGATTGGCTCATAACCATATTCGTTAGCAACATCACGAACTGTGAAGAAGTTGCCGAGAGATTTTGACATCTTAACATTATCAACGCTGATAAATCCGTTATGCATCCAATAATTTGCAAAAGGAACACCATTGCAGCATTCGCTCTGTGCGATTTCGTTTTCATGGTGTGGGAAAACAAGGTCCTGACCACCACAGTGAATATCAATTGTTTCACCAAGATATCTTCTTACCATTGCTGAACATTCAATATGCCAACCTGGTCTGCCGTGTCCCCAAGGTGATTCCCAATATGGTTCACCTGGTTTTGCACTCTTCCAAAGAGCAAAGTCCATTGGCTCATGTTTAACTTCTTCAACATTGATTCGAGCACCTGCTTCAAGGTCTTCAAGTGGTTGATGAGAGAGTTTGCCATATTCTTTGAACTGTTTTGGACTGAAATAAACATCACCATTATCAACTGCATAAGCATAGCCTTTTTCGATAAGAGTGCTTACGATATTAATAATTTCGTCAATATTTTCAGTTGCTTTTGGATGAGTTGTTGCTTCGCGCACATTCATGCCCTTTGCATCAACCCAGAATTCTTCAATATATTTCTCTGAAACTGTTTTATAATCTGTTCCCTCTTCATTTGCACGACGAATGATTTTGTCGTCAATGTCAGTAAAGTTCTGTACGAAATTCACTTTGTAACCACGATATTCCATATATCTTCTGAATGTATCGAACACGCAAAGTGGACGAGCATTACCGATATGAATAAAGTTATATACTGTTGGTCCGCAAGCATAAACTTTCAATTCGTTTGGAACAAGTGTTTTAAGTTCTTCTTTTCTTCTTGTGAGAGTGTTAAAAATTTTCATATTACTCACCTTTCTCTTCTTTATACTTAGCTAATTCTTTTTCAAGTCTTTCGATTTTTGCATTAAGTCTGCAGAATTCCTGTGAAACTGGGTCAGGAATGTGAACTTGGTCAAGATTATCAACGCGTTTACCGTTTCTTTTGATAACTCTTGCCGGAACACCAACAGCAGTTGAGTTTTCAGGAATTTCATCAAGTACAACTGCGCCTGATGCGATATTTGAATTGTCACCAACTTTAAATGGCCCTAAAATCTTTGCGCCTGAGCCAATCATAACTCCGTTGCCTATTGTTGGGTGGCGTTTACCTGTGTCTTTACCTGTACCACCAAGTGTTACGCCTTGATAAATTGTAACATCATCACCAATTTCAGCAGTTTCACCAATTACAACCCCTGTGCCATGGTCGATAAAAAATCTTCTGCCGATTGTAGCACCCGGATGAATTTCAATATTAGTCTTTTTTACAGCGTGTTGAGATATTGCACGAGCAATAAATCTCATTTTATGACGATAAAACCAGTTTGCAACTCGATACATTCTTATGGCTTTAAGCCCCGGATATAAGAAAAGAATTTCAAGAATGCCTGTTGCTGCAGGGTCACGCTCTTTGACTGTTTGGATATCTTCAATTAGTCGTTTAAGCAAATATATTCCTCCAAAAAATAAAAACGCCTTCATCTGCTATTACACAGACGAAGGCGAATAATCGCGGTTCCACTTCGATTTATAACTCAAATACTTTAACGCAGCTAACGGGTGTGTATTTCCCCACACCGACTCACGAATGCACTTCACAAAAGTTTTTTAAAATGGGCTTTCAGCCGGTGACCCATAATCTCTGATAAAAACACTATTGCTACTCTTTTCGGTCATAGTCTTTACAATATTATATGGAATTATATCACAAAGATTTACAAATTGCAAGATTTTATAAAAACTTATACAACCTCACCTGTTAACTCGCCATCAATGACATTCATAACTTCAACTTCGATAATATCACCGTCGTCGAGTTCATAACCACAAGTGAAATAAATCAATGTGTCAATTTCGGGAGCATCCATTGTTGTTCTGCCATAGTATGAGTCAGAATATGCATCATATCCCTCAACAATTGTAGGCAAAATTTTACCAACTAGGCTTTCATTGAGTTCATCAAGAATTACATTTTGTCTTTCGTTAATAATATCTGCACGGTCTGCACGGATTTCATAATCCATCATACCGTCGAGTTTCGCTGCAGGTGTGCCCTCTTCTTCTGAATAAGCAAAGCAACCCATTCTCTCAAAACGCATCTCTTCAACAAATTCACAGAGTTCATTGAATTCTTCTTCAGTTTCACCGGGGAAACCTGCAATAAATGTTGTTCGGATAGTAACACCATCTATTTTTTCACGGATTTTGTTGAGAAGTGCTGTAAGGGATTCACGGTCACCGTGACGATTCATTCTTTTAAGCACATTTTGGTTGCAATGTTGCAACGGAATATCCATATATTTAACGATTTTTTCGTTATTTGCGATTTCATCAATTAGTGCGTCGTCAATTCTTTCAGGATAGAGATATAAAAGTCTAATCCACTCGATACCATCAACCATTGAAAGTGCTTTAAGCAATGGCACAAGTGCATTTTTGCCATATAAATCTTCACCATAACGAGTTGTATCCTGAGCCACAACAACAAGCTCTTTAACACCCTTTTCAGCTAAATCTTTTGCTTCGGCAATAATGCTTTCGCTTGGTCTACTTCTGAATGGTCCACGAATGCTAGGAATTGCACAATAAGTGCAATGATTTGAGCAACCTTCTGCGATTTTAAGATAAGCAGAATAAGGTGGAGTTGTAAGAACACGGTCACCTTCGATTTTAAGGTTTTCTTTTGGTGGAAAACTCTCTGCTTTTTCACCGTCTAGCATTTTATGACAGATTTCGCAGATGTCTTCATTTGCACCGATACCGATTACGCCATCAACTTCGGGAATTTCTTCAAAAATTTGACCTTGATAACGCTGGGCAAGACAGCCTGTAACCAAAACTTTGATTTCAGGATAATCTTCTTTATATGAAATCATATCAAGAATATTCTCAATGGACTCTTTTTTTGCATCTTCAATGAATCCACAAGTGTTGACAATAATCAAGTCAGCTTCTAATGGGTCGCTGACAAATTGGAAACCGTCTTTTTGAAGTTTTGAGAGCATTATTTCAGCGTCAACCTGATTTTTGGGACAGCCGAGTGAAATCATACCGATTTTTTTATTCATAAAAATCTTCTCCGTCAAATTCAGAAATAGTATTTAGGGCATTTTTTATATCAGAATAAGAATAGCCAAGCCTCAAAAGTGCGTCAACTGTTCTTTTTTTGCCCTTTTCGTTATTTAGTTTATTTATATATTTTTTCTTAACCAATATTATAATACTTTTTTGTGGGTCATTGTCAAGAGTATCGACTGTATTTTCCACAATTTCACGGTCTATGCCACGAAATGCCAATTCTTGTTTGATTCGTTTTATGCTATAACTTTTTCTTTCGAGCAAATCGTTTGCAAGAATTCGGGCATATTCTTCATCATTTAAAAGTCCTAATTCAAGGAGTCTTTCGCAAGCTTTTTGCGCCGACTCTTTTTCGTGCCCTTTTTCGCAAAGTTTCTTGATTAATTCTTTTGTACCAAAGGGACGACGAGAGAGAAAATCAAGCCCTTTGTTATAAGCACGACGAAAACTGACCGTGTTAAGCAACTCGGTCAGTTCTTCTTCGTTTATTTCTTTATAATTTCTGTATTTTTCTGAATACCAAAAATCACTATCAACGGTTGCGCGATATTCTTCGTCAACATAGATATGAATTTTATTGGCTTTACCTTGTTTTACAGATAATTTCATTATTCGTCATCATCCACAGCAATATCAAGAGTTGCTCTTGCTGCTGCCTTTGTTGTTGGTACTTTCACAAGTTCAGGTTGTGCTATTGGTGTGCTGTTTTTTCTTGTGTTTACCACTTCTTGCATTTTTACGCGGATTTTTTCTTCGATTTCATTTGCAAGCTCAGGTTGTTGTTTAAAGAGAATTTTAACATTTTCTCTACCCTGACCAAGACGCTCTTCACCATAATAGAACCAAGCGCCACTTTTTTTGAGAATATCGAATTTAACACCAAGGTCAACGATTTCACCAATTTTTGAAATGCCTTCACCATACATAATATCAAATTCTGCTTCTTTGAATGGAGGGGCTACCTTATTCTTAACAATCTTTGCTCTTGTTCTTGAACCGATAAATTCATTACCCTGTCCTTTAAGCTGTTCAACACGGCGCACATCAATTCTGATTGTTGCATAGAATTTAAGAGCACGACCACCTGTTGTAACTTCAGGGTTGCCATAAACAACGCCAACCTTTTCGCGAAGCTGGTTAATGAAGATTACAACTGTGTTTGACTTGTTGATTACACCTGCAAGCTTACGAAGAGCCTGTGACATAAGACGAGCGTGAAGACCAACATGGCTATCGCCCATATCACCTTCGATTTCTGCACGAGGAACAAGTGCTGCAACAGAGTCAACGATAATTACATCAAGAGCACCTGAACGAGCAAGTGCTTCTGCAATTTCAAGAGCCTGTTCACCGTTATCAGGTTGTGAAACAAGAAGTGAATTAACATCAACACCAAGGTTTTGTGCATATTCAGGGTCGAGAGCGTGTTCAGCGTCGATGAATGCTGCTTCGCCACCCATTTTTTGTGCTTCTGCAACAACTTGCAAAGCGAGAGTAGTTTTACCAGAAGATTCAGGTCCATAGATTTCAACGATTCTGCCACGAGGCAAACCGCCTATACCAGTTGCAGTGTCAAGTGAGATTGAGCCAGTTGGGATTGCTTCGATATTCAACGCACCACTTTCGCCCAAACGCATAACAGCGCCTTTACCATAATTCTTCTCTATCTGTAACAAAGCAGTTTCAAGAGCTTTTTTCTTATCAGCCATATTTTGTTCCTCTCAATCGTACAAATGTTCGTTTGATAGTATTATATATTATTTCTTTTAATATTGCAAGAACTTTTTTATATTTTATTTAAAATATTTTTTACAAAAACACTTGCAATTTGCGAAAGTAACTGTTATAATGTCTCTTGTTGTAATTTGATTATTTATCCCCGTATACAAGGAGGTGCCTTTAAAATGGCAAAATGCGAATATTGTGGTAAAGACGTTGCTTTCGGCATCAAGGTTTCTCACTCACACAGACGTTCAAACAGAACATGGAAACCAAACGTTAAAAGAGTTAAAGCAGTTGTAAACGGCTCTCCTAAGAGAGTTTATGCTTGCACTCGTTGCCTTCGTTCAGGTAAGGTTACAAGAGCACTGTAATTCATTTGCACAAATTAAAGCTGTTACGTAATGTAACAGCTTTTTTTGTTATTCTGCCTGAATTACTTTTACTTCGCTTGCCGTGTACTGAGTTTCGGTTGTAACAACATCAAGTATCTGCGCAACCTTTGCCTGAGTTAACTCTGCATCTTTTACTACAATATTCACGCTTGTTGAGCCAAAGG
>JAZQWV010000084.1:0-2069 GCA_045632525.1 Candidatus Fimenecus sp. | reverse complement strand
TGGTCCTGATGAAGTTATTAAAATTTCACATTCAGCATATTCAAAGCAATTATTCGCAAACGGTTCAGTTAATGCGGGATTATTTCTTGTAGGCAAAGAACCAGGATTCTATTCAATGAAGGATTTAGTTAACGATTAAGGAGGATTTAAAATGAAAACTATTGATAATATTACGGTAATTGAAAATGTTACACTTATTTCTATTAACGATTCCCCTGCTGATTTCAAAGTTGTTGCTCAAATTTTTGAGATGCTTTCAAGTGCAGGAATTGATGTTGATATGATTTCACAGAATCCACCACAAGGCAAAACATCAAATCTTTCATTCACAGTTAACGATGACGATTTAGGCAAGGTTTTTGAAACCGCATCAAAGCTTCGTGAACTTCATCCCGAACTTAAACTTGCAATCAGCAGTGGTAACACAAAGATTTCAGTTTTCGGTGAGGGAATGAAAAATTGCCCAGGTGTTGCATCAAAAGTATTCTCTGCAATCGCATCAACAGGTGTTGAAGTTAGAATGATTACAACATCAGAAGTTGATATTTCAGTTCTTGTTTATTCACACGATGGCGATGCAGTATTTTCTGCTCTTAACTCATAATTATAACTCTAAAAGGCTTACAAATTAGTAAGCCTTAATTTTTTTGTAACCTTTTAATATTTTCAATTGTTATATATATGAAAGGACCTTTCAATACGGTGGTGAGTTTGTGACAAAAGAAGATTTTGATGATACAGTTAATAGAAACAATCAAAGATTGTATTTGATTGCACTTTCGTTTACTCATAATAAGTATGACGCGGAAGATATATTGCAAAATACATTTCTTAAATTATGGAAATATAACAAACCGTTTGTAGATAACTTACATATCGATAAATGGCTGACGGTTGTATGCATAAATGAAAGTAAAAACAATATCAAAAGTATGTTTCGCGTACACAATGAATTAAACACAGATGTGTTAGGTAAAACAATTTTTGATAATGAAAATCAATATGACCTTTTTAATGCAATTATGTCACTACCAAAAAATGAACGCACAGTTATTCATTTGTTTTACTATGAAGACTTAAAAATAAAAGATATTGCAAAAATGCTTAAAATAAGTGAGTCTGCTGTAAAAACTCGTCTTAACCGTGCAAGAAATAGAATAAAGCTTATATTAGGAGATGAATGGATAAATGAATAAAACTAAATATAAAGAAGTGTTTTCAAAAGTCCATCCATCAGATGAAACTATTGAAAGGATTTTTGAAATGACAAATCAAAAATATAATAAAAGCATAAAAACACTTGCTATTGCAATGGCGTTAATTGCCGTTCTATGTTCATTTTGTATTGTAGCATACGCTTCAACTGACGGTGAAATCAAAGAAACTATTTCAAACGCTGTTGAAACAGTAAAAAAAGAAATCACAGTTTTAGTCAACGGTGAAACAGCAACAGCTGTTCTAACAAGTTCAAATGATGATACTGCAACATATAGAGTTGAAGATATCGACGAAGGACTTTATGTTGAAGTTAAAATGGCATTAGAAAACTCTTTAGAGAATTAGTAAAAAAGGCTTACTGATTGAATTCAGTAAGCCTTTTCTTTATACTGTTATTTAAGCCAAAATCGCCTTATAGAAGACTTTTTTACCTTTTTTAATGATTACATATCCTTTTTCAAAATCAGCCTTTGAGAGTGCTTTGAATGGCTCTGTAACCTTTTCATCGTCAACTGATACGCCACCTTGTTCAATAAGTCTTCTGAACTCACCTTTTGACTTTGCAATACCTGCTTTAATCATAATATCTGATACAAGTACGCTATCGTCGTTAAAATCGTCTGCAACGAGTTCTACTGTTGGCATATTCTCTGTATTACCCTTGCCTGAGAAAAGTGCTCTTGCGCCTTCCTGAGCCTTATTAGCCTCTTCTTCACCGTGAACGAGCTTTGTAAGTTCAAATGATGATACTGCAACATATAGAGTTGAAGATATCGACGAAGGACTTTATGTTGAAGTTAAAATGGCATTAGAAAACTCTTTAGAGAATTAGTAAAAAAGGCTTACTGATT
>JAZQWV010000083.1:0-21336 GCA_045632525.1 Candidatus Fimenecus sp. | reverse complement strand
GGTAACAGCAAAACCAGAGTTTATCAATGAAAATGACCCTGTTTTGTGCCTTGATGTTTCCATTCTTCAAAATAATCTTATTACACCAATTCTTAATATTGCTGACCCACGAACAGACAAACGAATTGATTTCGTTGGCGGTATTCGTGGACTTGGTGAACTTGAAAGAAGATGCAAAGAGGGTATGAACTTGGCATTTGCAATGTACCCAACATCCCTTAATGAGCTTATGGATATTGCTGACGCAGGTCAGGTTATGCCACCAAAATCAACATGGTTTGAACCAAAATTGCTTTCTGGTCTTTTCATTCACAAGTTGTCATAAATCATTATGCAAGATTTACCGAAAAGAAAAAGCTTAAGGTTACAAGGGTATGATTACAGTACAGATGGTTGCTATTTCATTACAATTTGTACTGAAAACCGTAAAAACATGCTGTCAACCATTGTAGGGGGCGACGACCTCGGCGCCCCGAAGAAAATCGTATTGAAACCTTATGGGAAAATTGTTGAAAAATATATTTTATCAATGGAACAGGCTTATGATGTGATTAACATTGAAAATTACATTATAATGCCTAACCACATTCATATGTTAATTTTAATTGACACTTACGGGCTGCCGAGGTCGTCAGCCCCTACAATTCCCAATGTAGTTACTGCGTTAAAGAAGTTTACAAATCGTGATTGTAAAATCAATCTCTGGCAACGAGGATATATGGACCATATAATCCGTAATCAAACGGATTTTGAATATCATTGGAACTATGTTGAATACAACGTGTTGAAAGAATATAAATAAAAAGTTGGGATGTGAGAAAATGTACGAGAATGAAAATGAGCGCAAAATATATCCTTTACCACTCAAAGTCAATATACGAAAATCTTTGAAAATGTTTGTAGGTGGATTATTTATTTTTGTAATTGCATGTGGTATCGTGACTTTCTCATGTTATATGATTGTCAATGTAATTAAATTTGGGACTATAAACGAATTAGATGATTTGATATTCTCAATTATGCTGCTTATTCTTGGAATATATCTTTTTCATGAGCTTTTACCTTATCATGTAATTGTTGATGATGAAAAACTTCAAATAGACCGAATACTTTATAAAAGAACATTGTATTGGAACGAAATCTCAAAATTATACACTTCCATAACTGCGCTGACATATAAGGGACGAAATATAAAAAAAGATAATTTGCGATTAATTTTTCGTAACGGAAATGACAAAAGAATGAAATTAGATATTGGAATACCTTGGGAGATAGAGTATAAATCCGAAACTATAAAAAACACAATCTGGTATGCTTATTCAAAATATCATCCGGAATGCAATCAGAGTATTGAATAAAAAACAACGGCAGAGACTTCTCTGCCGTATTTTTTTGTTTCACTGTTCGTTAATTTGCACAAAAAGTTACATCTTAATTTGTAAAATTGTGCCAAAGGTAGAATATGGAATAAAATATGCTTTTTGCCTTGACTTGAGAGACTTGTCATTGTAATATATTCACAAATCAAAGCGTATTTGATTGTGCAAAATATATAAAGAAAAGGCGAATACTCAAAAATGGCAAAAATCTTAAAACAAATGAATCCAATCAGAATTTTATCAGAAAAACAAGGCGCAAAAAGAATGGTAATTATGTTTATGAGCATTTTACTTATGGGCTTTGCAGTTTCTGTTTTCTCTTATTCAGGCATGGGCGTTGACCCATTTACAGCACTCAATATGAGCATCAGCGCAAAGCTCGGAATGAGTTTTGGTTTCTTGCAGATGTGCGTTAACGGTGCAATTCTTATTCTCGTTGCCCTTGTTGCAAGAAAACTTATCAGTCTTGGCACAGTTGTCAATATGGTGGGTGTTGGTTATGTGTGTGAATTCTTCACAAATATTTACGACGAAATTCTTCCACAAGAGCCAAGTTTTCTTCTCAAAACAATAGCAATGGCTTTGGGCGTATTTCTTTTAAGTCTTTCAGCATCACTCTATTTCAACTGCAAAATGGGTGTTTCACCTTATGATGCATTGGGATTTGTAATGGAAGACAATGTTAAACTCAAATATAAATGGTGCAGAGTTTCAACAGACCTTCTTTGCACAGCGGGTGCATTCGCATTGGGTGGACCAATCGGCATTGGTACAGTTGTAACAGCGTTCTTTATGGGACCTGTTGTTTCATTCTGCGATAGCACAATTTCGCAGAAAGTGCTTCGTTGCAAGTTCAAACTTCTTCGTCACTTTACAGTTCTTCGTTATTATGATTTGAGTTATATCCAAGGAAAAGCGGCATAAAACAGAACTAATCTTTATTTGATAGATTTTTAAGAAAAGACAACAAATGAATATTGACAGATTTTGACAGATGTGATAGAATATTGTCAATATGAGGGAGTAATTCCGCATAACAATATGCGAGACATCATCGTCAAGACAGAGTCTAACTCTCGGTGTGTCATAAGTAAATGAGACTCATACATGGTTTTTCGCTATGTATGAGTTTTTTTGCAATTTGGCTCTTTCATAGGAAACAGAAATGGAGGGAAAATTTAATGGATACAAAAAAGATTGTAAAAATTTCAGTAATTGCAGTGTTGGCACTTGTTCTTGTGGCACTTGTAGTTTCAAGTTTCACGGTGGTTTCAGCAGGTCACACAGGCGTTGTGCTCACATTCGGTGCAGTTGAAGAAACTGAACTTGATGAAGGCTTGCACTTCAAAATACCATTCATTCAAAGAGTGGTTCAGGTAAACAACAGAACACAGAAGATTGAAACTGAAGGCTCAGCATCTTCAAAGGACTTGCAGATTGTTTCTTATGTTGTTGCAGTAAACTATCATGTAAATGATGATTCATCTGCATCACTTTATCAGAATGTTGGTACAGACTACGGCTCAGTTGTAATTGTTCCTGCAATCCAAGAAAGCATTAAAGCAGTTTCTGCACAATATACTGCTGAAGAATTGATTACAAAACGTCAAGCAGTAGGCGACCAGATTAAAGATGCATTGTCAGAAAAGATTAACCAATATGGACTCACAGTTGAAATTTTCAATATTGTGAACTTCGATTTTTCTGAAGAATTCAATGCTGCTGTTGAAGCAAAGCAGACTGCTCAACAAAACGCTTTAAAAGCAGAGCAAGACCTTGCTCGTATCGAAGTTGAAGCAAAACAGAAGATTACACAAGCTGAAGCAGAAGCTGAAAGTATCAGACTCATTCAAGAAGCACTTGCAAAATCACCTGACTATGTTGATTATGTTAAGTGGAACAAATGGAATGGCGAATTGCCAACAGTAATGGGCGATAGCGACATTCTTTTGAGCATGGATGAGTTAGAAAAGAAATCTAACTAATTAAATCAAGCGAAAAACCAAAGGGCGTACCAAACGGTACGCCCTTAAAATTTGTTCATTATTTATGTGCATTACAGCTTGCGCAGTTGCCTGTGCAACCACTAAATTCTCTTTTGCCTTCTTCTGTGTCACGATAATATTGTGTGTGAGTATCTCTGTGGGGGAGAGTTGTCCATAACTCTTCAGCAACAGGTGCCCACTTTTCTGAATATTCAACACATTTGTCGCAAAGCTCGTCGGCACTTTCTTGACGGACAAGGTCAGAAGATTTTGCGCCGGTTTCTTTAATAAGCTGACGAAGTCTGTCAGGGTTTTCAAGCATTGGGCAAGGTCTTAAATGATTATCATTGAATGGCTGATTTTTATAATATGCCATAAACAACGGACTTTGCAATGCTTCGAGCAATGTGTGAGTTCTGATATTTGAATCTGAGAAATGAATGAATACGCAAGGTTCAATGTCACCTGCAGAGTTAATGTGGAAATAGTTTCGTCCACCTGCAATGCAACCACCAACATATTCACCGTCATTCTGGAAGTCCATAATGAAAATTGGCTTGCCTGTTTTGCCGTCGCGCATTTTCTTGTTCCAAAAATAAAGCTCTTTTCTCTGCTCAGGTGTTGGAATAAGACTTACATCTGCACCATGACCAACTGGCATATAGTTGAAATTGAGCATATACTTTGCGCCTTTGCCGATTACAAAATCAACAAAGTCATCACTTGTGACAACTGGCAAGTTTTTGCTTGTGTAACAAACTGAAACACCAAAAATGCACTTGTTCTTACGAAGTAAATCCATGGCTTTGAGCGTTCCCGCATAAGCACCTTCACCGCGACGCCAGTCATTTGACTCTTCGTTGCCTTCAAGACTGAGTGCCAATGTGATATTGCCACATTCGTTCATGGCTTTGCAGAATTCTTCATCAACCAAAGTTGCATTTGTGAAAATCAAGAAGATACAGTCTTTGTTGTTTCTACAAATTTCAAGAACTTCCTTTTTCTTGATAAGTGGTTCACCACCTGTGAGCCAATAGAAATGACAACCCAATTCTTTACCCTGAGTTACAATGCTTTGCATTTCTTCGAGAGTGAGGTTTTGCTTGTGGCCATATTCTGCTGACCAACAACCCTTACAGTTGAGATTGCAAGCACTTGTTGGGTCAAAAAGAATATTGAACGGAATATTGCATTTGTATTTTTCACGGTTCTGGCGAACAGCTTTTGTGCCGTAATAACCTGCATCAATACCAAAAGAGATAAGCATTTGTTTAACAACTCTGCGGTCAATGTCATTGATAATACTTAATGCAAATTGTGTCCAGATATTATCTTTGTCTTCTGCGATTGCCTTGATTTTTTTGAAGTTTTCAGGTGGGAAAATTTTACTGAAAACAGGCTCGATAACACGGCTCATTTTCACCACATTGGCATGGGGGTCCTTGTCGATATACTTTAAAAGTCTATCAACTATGAAACTCATGCTTGATTTTTGAATTTTGTAAGTCAAATTCATAATGTCACCTTTTGAAAAATTTCTAAAAAATCATACTATATTATTTTATTGTAAAATGCAATTAAAGTCAATGCTTTTCTTATCTGTTTAACAACAAATTCACATTTGAGATTATTTTGCACCTTTTTGGGGAAAAATAAACCAAAAAAGAAGATTAAAATAGTAGAAAAAAATATAGGAATATGGTAAAATATCTTTTATAGTTTTAATTTCAAAGGTGAATTTAATGAATCCAAAATCTTATTGTGAAATCGCAAAAGGTGTTAAACTTCTTTGCGTGAATAGTGACAAATTCAAAACCAACTTTTTAAGCGTTGATTTTTATGTGCCAATCAACGAGCATTTTGCTGCACTCAATGTGCTCTCATCATTAATGGGACACACATCAAAGAATTATAAAACATTCAGTAGTTTCAACGCAAAGGTTGAAAGTCTTTATGGTGCAGATTTTGACACATCAATTGCAACTGCAGGTGAAAAGGTGAGATTTAGATTTTCTGTTGAAATGCCTGATGACCGTTTTTCATTGGATAGCAATAAAATCTCTGAAGATGCAGTTGACTTTATTATTGACATAATCTCAAATCCTAATTGTGAAAACAATAAGTTTGACGAAGAAAACACAACTCGTGAAATTAAGTTTACTCTTGAAAATATTGAAGCAGAAAAGAATGATAAAAGGGCTTATGCGCTCTCTCGTTTGCGTCAGTTAATGTGTGCAGGTGAGCCCTATGGCATTGACCGTGAAAAGTTAGAAGAAGATGTTAAAAATCTTGACAGCACAAAACTTTTCAATGCATATAAGAGTTTGCTTGAAACTTCAACAATTGTTATTACCGCTTGTGGCAGTATCAGTGAAGAAATGCTCAAAGAAAAATTCGGTGCTTTTGTTGAGAAAATTGAAAGCAGAAACACATTAGCACTTGAAAATATCTATATAGAAAAAGCCGATGAAATCCGTTATTTCACAGAAGAAATGGATATTACACAGGCAAAACTCGTTATCGGTCTTCGTTCAGGTATGACTCACGCAGAAGACGATTATTTTGCGTTCCGTGTGATGACAGATATTTTCGGTGGTGGGCCTTATTCACGACTTTTCTTGAATGTCCGTGAAAAAATGAGTCTTTGCTATTATTGTGGTGCGAGACTTTTAAGAGATAAGGGTATTATTTTCATTCAAAGTGGTATCGAAGAAGAAAATTATGAAAAAGCACTCACCGAAATTTTAAATCAACTTGATATTATGAAAAAAGGTGAATTTTCAGACGAAGACTTTAATTCGTCAATTACAGCACTTTGTGATGCTTTCCGTGGTGTTGGGGATTCGCCTGCATCAGTTTGCGCTTTTTATAATTCACAAGTATTCGATAAAGAATTGGTCAGTGGCATAGAATTTGCAGAAAAAATCCGTGCCGTTACAAAAGAGCAGGTTACAGAATGTGCAAATCGAGTAACAGTTGACTCTGTTTATCTTCTCAAAGGGGAGGGCAAAGATAATGAATAAAATCAGAGAGATTAAAAATGAACTTTTAAACGATAGTTATTTTGAAATTGACCATAAATCAGGTTTTAAAATCTTTGTTTATCCAAAAGAGAATTATTCATCTGCTTATGCAGTTTTTGGCACAAAATATGGCTCAATTGATACTTGTTTCCGTGTTGAAGGCAATGAAGAATTTACAACAGTACCCGAGGGTATTGCTCACTTTTTAGAGCATAAGCTCTTTGAAAGTGAAGAGCTTGACGCTTTTGCTCGTTATGCTAAAACTGGTGCTTCTGCTAATGCTTATACATCTTTTGACAAGACTTGTTATTTGTTCCAATGCAGTGGCAATTTCGAGAAATCACTTGAAATATTGCTCGATTTTGTAAGCAATCCATATTTCACAGAACAGACAGTTCAAAAAGAACAGGGCATAATCGGTCAAGAAATTAAAATGTATCAGGATGAACCCGGTTGGGAGTCACTTTTTGCACTCCTTCGTGCAATGTATCACAATCATCCTGTGCGAATTGATATTGCTGGCACAGTTGAGTCAATCAGCCATATCACCGCTGATTTGCTCTATGAATGTTATGAAACATTCTATAATCCTGCAAATATGGCTCTCGCAGTTGTTGGTAATGTGACTGTCGACCAAGTGTTAGAAATTGCAGACAGAATGCTCAAACCAAAAGACAGTAAAAAGATTGAAAGAAAATTCCAGATTGAGCCAGAAACAGTTGTGCAAGATACAATTGTGCGCAATCTTGCAGTTTCAATGCCAATTTTTGCAATCGGATATAAAGAAAAAATCGACACACCAAATCGCACTCTCAAAGAAACTCTCGAAAGCAATATTTTGCTTGATATTATCGGTGGCAAAACTTCTGGGCTCTATGAAGAAATGCTCACAGATGGTCTTATAAACACAACCTTTGATATTGAATATTTTGAAGGCTTCGGTTATTCTGCTCACATTTTCAATGGTGAAAGCACAGAACCAGAAAAGGTTCGCGAAAGAATAAATAAAGAAATCGAAAAAATGAAAAAACAGGGCGTTGACAAAGCAACTTTCGATAGAATCAAGAAAAAGCATTATGGCGGATTCATTATGAATTTCAATGATATTGATTCACTTGCAAATGCGCTCATTGGTGGCTATTTTAACGGCGATGGTCTTTATGACCAGTTAGATGCCCTTGAAAGTATTACACTCGACGACATTAACAACAGATTAAACGCATTTAACATTGAAAATTCTTCAATGTCAATCATAAAGCAAAACTGAAAGGGGAGTATTTTATGAAATGGTTTACAGATTATACTCTTGTTGAATTCCCAAAACTAGGTTGGGACTTTAATGTTTATGAAAATTTAGTTGAATTTACTCTTCCCGGTTGGGATATTGACATCACAATCAAGTTTTATGGCGTTATAATCGCATTTGGTTTCACTCTTGCCGTGCTTTTCGGTGGAAGAATGGCTTACACTTGGAAAATGAGCATCGACAAAATGCTTGATGTGCTCATTTATGGCACTTTCGGTGGAATTATCGGTGCAAGACTTTATTATGTAGTTTTTCAATGGGATAGTTACAAAGACGATTTGTTGTCTGTTTTCAAAATATGGGAAGGTGGACTTGCCATTTATGGTGGTATCATCGGCGCATTCATTGCAGCATATTTTGTTTGTAAAAAAATTGACCTTAATTTCTATAAATTACTTGACCTTGCGGGTATGAGTTTGCTTATCGGACAAGGTATTGGCAGATGGGGCAATTTCACAAACCAAGAAGCATTTGGTATCAATACAGACTTACCTTGGGGTATGACAAGCGAGAAGATTTCAGATTACATATCTTCTCATTATTCTTCACTCACAGCTAATGGAATTTCAATGGATTCTGACCTTCCTGTGCACCCAACATTTCTTTATGAGTCAATTTGGTGTCTTTTTGGATTTGTAGTGCTTTATATTGTTTTCAAAAAGTTTAGAAAATTCGACGGTCAGTTAATTCTCGGTTATGGCATTATATATGGTCTTGAAAGAGCAGTTGTTGAAGGTCTTCGCACAGATAGTCTCTATATCGGTGACACAGGTCTTCGCGTTTCACAGGTGCTTTCACTGGCTATTGTGGTTGCTTGTGCAACTCTTATGATAGTGCGCCTTGTGCAAATCAATAAAAATAATGTGGATAAGGTTAAAGAATATAAGGAGAAGAAAAATGTATAAGATTATTGACGGTAAAGAAGTTTCTGCATCAGTAAGAAATGAAATTAAAGCAGAAGTTGAAATCCTTAAAAATCAAGGCAAAAAAACAGGACTTGCCGTTGTAATTGTGGGCAATAATCCTGCATCTCGAGTATATGTAAATAATAAGAAAAAAGGTTGCGAAGAAGTGGGGATGGAGTCTTTTGAATATGCTCTTCCTGAAGAAACAACCACAGAAGAATTGCTCGAACTTGTTGAAAAACTCAACAATGACGATGCAGTTGACGGTATTCTCTGTCAGTTGCCATTACCAAAACAAATTGATGAGAAAAAAGTTCTTAATGCAATCGCACCACATAAGGATGTTGACGCATTCCACCCTGTAAATACAGGTCATATTATGATTGGTGACCACTCATTTTTGCCTTGCACACCTGCAGGAATTATGGAAATGCTTAAATATTATGGCATTTCAGTTGAAGGCAAAGCGTGTGTTGTAATCGGCAGAAGTAATATTGTAGGCAAACCAATGGCAATGCTTTTGCTTGGCAAAAACGGTACAGTTACAATCTGTCATTCACGCACAAAAGACCTTGCAGAAGTAACTCGTCGTGCTGATATTCTCGTTGCAGCAGTTGGCATTGCTTATTTCGTAAAAGAAGATATGGTCAAAGACGGTGCAGTTGTAATTGATGTTGGTATGAACAGAAACGCTGAAGGCAAACTCTGTGGCGATGTTGATTTTGAGAATGTAAAAGACAAATGCTCATTTATCACACCAGTACCTGGTGGTGTTGGACCAATGACAATTACAATGTTATTAAAGAATACTTTAACTGCGTCCAAACAACATTTTAATAAATAATAATGTAGGGGCGATTCACGAATCGCCCTTTTAAAAAAAGAAGGTGAGAAAATGACACAATTTAATATTACAGGTATGAGTTGCGCTGCTTGTGTTGCTCGAGTTGAAAAAGCAGTAAATTCAGTTCAAGGTGTTAATTCTTGTTCAGTCAGTCTTCTCACCAATTCAATGGGTGTTGATGGCTCTGCTGATTCAGCTGCAATAATAAAAGCAGTTGAAAACGCTGGATATGGTGCGACACTCAAAGAAGAAAAAACACCGTCACAAGACGATGCTTTAAAAGACACAGAAACACCTAAACTAAAAAAACGCCTTATAACATCATTGGGATTTTTAATTGTTTTAATGTATATCTCAATGGGGCATGTTATGTGGGGTTGGTATTTGCCAATTGCTAACCCTCTAATTATAGGAATTATCGAATTTTTATTAACTGTTATCATAATGGTGATTAACCGTAATTTCTTTATAAACGGCTTTAAAGGGCTTTTACACAAGTCACCTAATATGGATACTCTCGTAGCATTGGGCTCAGGTGCAAGCTTTGTTTATAGTGCCTATTTGCTTATAAAAATGTTTACTGTCAGCGGTGAAATGGCTCATCATTATTTGCATGAATTCTATTTTGAATCGGCAGCAATGATTTTAACGCTCATTACAGTTGGCAAAATGCTTGAAGCAAGGTCAAAGGGCAAGACCACAAATGCCCTTAAATCCTTAATGAATTTAGCACCAAAAACTGCAAAGGTTATAATAGACGGTGTTGAAACAGAAGTACCAATAGAAAATGTGCAGAAAGGCGACATTTTCATTGTCCGTCCCGGTGAACAGATTTCAGTTGATGGTGTGATTATTGATGGCTCAACTGCCGTTGACGAATCAGCACTCACGGGTGAGAGTATTCCTGTTGATAAAAATACGGGTGATAAAGTTTCAGGCGGTACAATAAATCAGTCTGGCTTTATCAAATGTGAAGCCTTGCGAGTTGGTGAAGATACAACCCTTTCACAGATTATTAAAATGGTGAGTGATGCGGCTGCCACAAAAGCACCAATCGCAAAAATTGCAGACAAAGTTTCAGGTGTATTTGTGCCCGTTGTAATCACAATTGCAATAATCACAACAATTATATGGCTTTTAACTGGGCAAAGTGTAGGTTTCGCCTTGGCTCGTGGCATTTCGGTGCTTGTTATCAGTTGCCCTTGCGCATTAGGACTAGCAACACCCGTTGCTATAATGGTCGGCAATGGTGTAGGTGCTAAAAACGGAATATTATTCAAAACTGCCGTGTCGTTAGAAGAAACGGGAAGGATTAGCACAGTAGTACTTGATAAAACAGGTACAATCACAAAAGGACGACCAAAAGTAACAGACATAATTCCAATAAACACAAGTGAAAATGAACTTTTGAAATTTGCTTATTCTCTTGAAAAAATGAGTGAACATCCACTTGCCAAAGCTATTGTTGAAAAGGGCAACGAAACAGAGATTTCACCAATAGAAATTACTGATTTCAAAGCACTTTCGGGTAATGGTGTCAGCGGAAAACTTGATAATAAAACCATTCTTGGTGGTAGCCTTAAATTTATAGACGAGCAGATTTCAGTTGATGAAAAAACAATAAACTATTGCGAAAACCTTGCAGATAATGGCAAAACACCTTTGCTTTTCAGTATTGAAAATGAACTTTTGGGAATAATAGCAGTAGCCGATGTGGTGAAAGAAGATAGCCCAAAAGCCATCAAAGAATTGCAAAATATGGGTATTAAAGTTATAATGCTCACAGGGGATAACGAGAAAACTGCAAATGCAATTGGCAAAATGGTTGGTGTTGATGAAGTCATTGCAGGGGTGTTGCCCGAGGGCAAAGAAAAGGTTGTTCGCACCCTTAAAGATAAGGCTAAGGTTATGATGGTGGGTGACGGCATCAACGACGCACCTGCATTAACCCGTGCAGATATTGGCGTGGCAATCGGCGCTGGTACGGACATTGCAATCGATTCAGCAGATATTGTGCTTATGAATAGCAAACTCTCTGATGTGGCATCTGCAATAAGACTTAGCCGTGCAACTCTCAAAAACATCTACGAAAACTTGTTCTGGGCATTTTTCTATAATGCATTGGGAATTCCACTTGCAGCAGGATTGTTTATAAATATTTTCGGTTGGGAATTAAACCCAATGTTTGGTGCGGCAGCAATGAGTTTATCATCATTCTGCGTTGTGTCAAATGCTTTAAGGCTTAATTTCAAAGATATTCATAATAGTAAAAAGGATAAGAAAATCAAATTTAAATATAAGGAGAAAAAAGTTATGCAGATTACAATGAAAATCGAAGGTATGATGTGCCCACATTGTGAAGCACATGTTAAAAAGGCACTTGAAGGTGTAGCAGAAGTAAGAGAAGCAATTGTAAACCATAAAGACGGCACCGCAATTGTTACTCTCGATGCAGATGCAGCACCTGTAACTCTCAAAAAAGCAGTCGAAGAGCAAGGGTACAAAGTAATAGACTAATTCAAGTTTAAGTTGGATTTATAGGGGACGTCGACTCGGCGTCCCTTTTTCTTTTCGCAACAAATCATTGCTTGACAAAAAATATTTTTTGTGCAATTATAGAATTGTAATAAGAATTTTGTTATTACAAAATTTTAGATAAGAGGTGACACAATATGACTAAAAAAGAATATTTTGAGAAATTCTTTTCCAACAGTGGTTGGGGATTTTTGGGTTGGTGTATTTTTAATCTGATTTTTTTCATTACATATATCATTGTAGGGCATTTAGATGACCCTTTCGAACGACCAACGGGACCAGAATTGTATGAGTGCTGGATTATTTATATTGCTATTTATATTGTGGCACTTATTCCGTCATTCTTAATGGGCTTCTTTTGGGTGAAAAAAACAGGAAATATAATATCTGATTTTGTTTCTTTATTACCAATAAGATTTTTAACAGTAGTGTCTTCTTTATGGATAGCTGGTTATCACTACTATTATAATTTCGCAAACTTTTCTGTTATTACTCTTGAAACTATGTTGGATATGGCTTATGAGTATAGATATTTTGCCTATGAACTTTATATGTATCCTGATAGTTCTCAATTTCCACCTTTTGATTTTGACCCTATATTCGTTTATATCACAAGCATAATTCCATTTGTTGTAACATTTATCGGTTTTCAAATTGGTAAAAAGAGAAGAAAGAATCAACAAGAAGAAATAAAAGAATAATTGTAGTGGCGATTCACGGTGCGGGTGTCCGGTGGACACCTCTGCGCGAAGCAGAAGCACCGACCGAGCCGGTAGGCGAGACTATCGCCCGTAACAAAAAACAAACCGAACAGAATTATCTGTTCGGTCTTTTTTATTGCTATTTAATCTCATTAACATCATATGGTGTTCTTTGATACACAAAATAGTTGAGCCAGTTTTGGAACAACAAACTACCTGCGCCACGCCAAGTGAGTGGGGGAGTGAGTCGTGTATCATCATTTGGGAAATAGTTATATGGAATTTTAATGTCTAATCCCTTATGTAAATCTCTGAAATATTCACGAGCCAATGTGTCACTGTCATATTCAGAATGCCCTGTGCAATAGAAATTTCGACAATCCATATCTGCAACAAGGTGAACACCCGAAATCTCTGAATAAGAAAGGATTTGCAAGTCTTTAACAAGGGCTATATCTTCTTTCTTTGTTTCTGTGTGACGAGAGTGTGGCACAAAGAACAAGTCACTGAAGCCACGAAGCAATGGGTGATACATATCAAGTGGCTTGTGTGGAAAAATGCCAAACATCTTTTCAGGCAATCTGTATTTTGGAATACCATAATGATAATAAAGTGCTGCTTGAGCGCCCCAACAGATGTGGAATGAAGAATAAACATGGCTCTTTGCCCAGTCAAAGATTGTGCAAAGCTCATCCCAATAGTCAACTTCTTCAAATGGTAACAACTCAACAGGAGCACCTGTGACAATCATACCATCAAATTTTTGGTCCTTGATGTCGTCAAATGTCTTATAGAATTTGAGCAAATGCTCTTTACTTGTGTTTTTGCTTTCGTGTGTAGCAACTTGTAAAAGTTCAATCTCAACCTGCAAAGGAGAGTTACTGAGAAGACGCAAAATCTGAGTTTCAGTCTCAATTTTTGTAGGCATCAAGTTAAGAAGAATAATTTTAAGCGGACGAATATCCTGAATGCTTGCTCTTTGCTCTGTCATAACAAAGATATTCTCCAACTCTAAATTATGTCTTGCGGGTAATTGGTCATCAATTTTAATAGGCATTATCGTCCACTCCTTTCTTCAATATACGAGATAGTATTTTATCATAAGTAAAATGGATTGTCAATTTATAATATCTCGTCTTTTGGATAAGCGTTTTCTCAATCATCAGTTGATGATGGGTTTCTTGAATCGAAAATTTCATTTACTGTTCGCATAAAAGCATACCAATTAACATCTGAAAAACAAGCAGTTGAGATATTGTATGTTGGAGTAGTTTTGCCGAGAAGCTTAAAATTAAGTTTATCCATAAAACTTTCATCGCCATTTAATTCAAACAATCTAATTTGAAGAACCTTTTGATTGCCTTTTGGATAACTATCTGCAAACCCAATAAAACTAATATCTTGCCAACAAAAACTCTTTTTCACATACAAAGTATCAATTGTAATTCCTTGGTTATCAATTTCAATTTTACCTTTTCTTAAAACGCCCCAATAGAGCCAGTTTATAATGAGAAATACAACTAAAATACAAATTGAAATTATCATTATAATTTGCTTGGATGTTGGAGAATCATAGTCAGGTAAAAATATTGCAGCCAAAGTGAAAATAATTATAAAAGCTATATGAAGCAAGTGAAGTGAAACGGGCATTAAAGCTCGAAATTCGGCAGGCAAAATATATTTTCCTGTATTTTTATCAAAATTTTTCATATTAAACACCTCTATGTAAATTATAATATCTCCGACAAAATTGTGTTTGACGTCAAAAAGCCTTTTCTTGTCAATGTTAGAGCTTTATGACGCTTTGTCATATACCCATTATCGATGAAAATCTTTGATTTAGCATATATTTCTTTTGGAATTGAATGTCCAAATCTTTCTAAAACTTTATCTTCATTTAACCCTTCAACCAATCGAAGATTTAACATTGCATATTCGGTGAAATCTCCACCAAAACCATCTTGAATAGGGGACGCACCATTCATAAACGCATTAAAATCACGGTCAAAATAAAATCTTTTGCCGTCTAAAAATGAATGTGCTGATGGTCCAAGACCTAAATATTCATCACAATGCCAATATTTGAGATTATGACGACTTTCAAAGCCTTTTTTTGCAAAATTTGAAATCTCATATTGCATTATGCCTTGATTTTCAAGAGTTTCGCACATCTGCAAATATAAATCTGCAGTTAAATCGTCATCAGGAAAATTATATTTATGTTGATTTTTATAAAAATGTGTATTCTCTTCAAGTTTGAGCATATATGCACTAATATGTGGCACACCAAGAGAAATACAAAAATCAAGAGTTTCATTTAAACTTTTTTCAGTCTGATTTGGCACACCCAACATAACATCAAGGGTGATATTTTCAAAACCGACTTTCTGTGCCATTATAACAGCGTTTTTAACTTGATTTCTGTCAGAAAGACGACCCAAAATCCGTCTTTCATTATCAACAGCAGATTGAAGTCCAAGTGAGATTCTGTTTACACCACAATCGTGTAAAACCTTGAAAAAGTCTTCGTCTAATCCGTGCGGATTACACTCAACTGTGATTTCTGCATCATTAGTTAAAAAGCCTGAATTACACGCATTTACAAGGCTTAAGAGATTTTTTGCCCCTAAAACCGATGGAGTTCCACCACCGATGTAAAGTGTATTGGCTTTACAGTCACCACTGTTCTGTAAAGTAGAAATACTTGACGAGATTTTCTCGGTTAAAACCTTTGTATATTGGTCTTTTTCTGTGTCCTTACCCGAAAATGAATAGAAATCACAGTATGGACACTTTGATTTGCAAAAGGGAATATGTAAATAAAGTCCTATTTGTTTCATACTTTTATGTAAGTGATTGTGTGACCACAAGATTTAATATATTTAACAAGGTCGTCGAATTTCAAAAAGAGAGTTGCAGTGTTATCATTTGGGTGACAACCAACAATTTCTTCTTTCTTCAAATCAGAGTCAAAATAGATTTCAAGTTCTTTTTCGGTGTCATAAATAACACCAAAAGGGGATACTGAACCTTTTTCAACCTTTAAGTATTTTTCGAGTCTTTGGTCAGAAGAAAAACTTAATTTTGTTGAGTCAATTTCGTCACGGATAAGTCTTAAATCTGCACGCTTGTCACCGTGAACAAGAACTAACATATTACGAGTACCCTTAACATCACGAAGCACAAGATTTTTTGGAATATGGCCGTGAGAATTAAGCCCATATTCTGCAATTTCTTCCATTGTGAACATAACAGGGTGCTCGATTTTTTCATATTCAATTTCTAATTCTTTAAGTTTCTCAAAAATTTCTTTATTCATCATCAAGTTTAAGCACAGCCATAAATGCCTCTTGTGGCACTTCAACAGTACCGAAGTGGCGCATGCGCTTTTTACCTTCTTTCTGTTTTTCAAGCAATTTCTTTTTACGAGTGATGTCACCGCCATAGCACTTCGCAAGAACGTCTTTGCGCATAGCCTTAACGGTTTCACGAGCAATAACCTTGCCACCAATAGCCATCTGAATTGGAATTTCAAACATCTGGCGTGGAATATTATCCTTAAGTTTTTCTGCAATTCTGCGAGCCTTTGCATAGGCTTTTTCGCTATGAATCATAAATGAAAGTGCGTCAATAATATCGCCGTTGAGAAGAACATCAAGTTTAATGATGCTTGAACGCTGATATTCACTCATTTCATAGTCAAATGACGCATAACCACGAGTGCGAGATTTAAGCACATCAAAGAAGTCATAAATGATTTCGTTAAGTGGCAAAATATAGTGCAAATCAACACGGTCACTTGCCAAGTGAGTAGTATTCACATAAACACCGCGTCTGTCCTGACACAAATTCATAATTGCACCGATATATTCAGGTGGAGCATAGATATGTGCTTCAACTGTTGGCTCTTCGCAATAATCAATAACGGCAGGGTCAGGATAATTGCTTGGGTTGTCAATTTCAATTACATCACCATTTGTAAGGTGAACCTTATAAATAACACTTGGAATTGTTGTTACAAGGTCAAGGTTATATTCTCTTTCAAGTCTTTCCTGAATAATTTCAAGGTGCAATAACCCTAAGAAACCACAACGGAAACCGAAACCAAGAGCACCCGATGTTTCAGGCTCGAAAGACAAGGCTGCATCGTTAAGTTGTAATTTTTCTAACGCTTCACGAAGATTTTCATAGTCAGCACCGTCTGCAGGGTAAACACCACAGAATACCATTGGGTTAACTTTTCTGTAACCTGCGAGAGCCTCACTTGCAGGATTTTGTGCAGTTGTAACTGTGTCACCAACTCGGGCATCACTAACAGTTTTAATTGATGCTGTGATATATCCAACTTCACCTGATGTGAGTTCTTTCTGTGGTTCCATAGCGTTTGGTCGCATATAACCGACTTCAACAACAGTAAACTCTGCGCCTGTTGCCATCATTCTCATTGTGTCGCCGGCTTTGATTTTACCATCCATAACACGAACATAAACGATAACACCCTTATAGCTGTCATAAACAGAGTCAAAAACAAGAGCACGAAGTGGTTTGTCGTCGTTATTTTCAGGTGGTGGAACAAGTGAAACAATACTTTCAAGAACTTGCTCGATATTCTGACCTGTTTTTGCGGAAACTCTTGGAGCTTCGTCACAAGGAAGACCGATTACTTCTTCAACTTCGTTTGCAACTCTGTCAGGGTCAGCAGCAGGAAGGTCAATCTTGTTGATAACAGGCACTAATTCAAGGTCATGGTCAAGTGCTAAATATGTATTAGCAAGTGTTTGCGCTTCAACGCCTTGTGATGCGTCAATAATAAGTACAGCACCTTCACAAGCAGCAAGTGAACGAGAAACTTCATAGTTAAAGTCGACGTGACCAGGAGTGTCAATAAGGTTCAACTCATAGGTTTCACCGTCTTGTGCCTTATAGTCAAGCTTAACGGCATGAGCTTTAATGGTGATGCCACGCTCACGCTCTAAGTCCATATTATCAAGTAACTGCTCAGTCATATCACGCTTTGAAACTGTTTCAGTAAGTTCCAAAAGTCTGTCAGCAAGGGTAGACTTACCGTGGTCAATGTGAGCGATAATTGAAAAATTTCGAATGTTTTCTTTCTTAGCCATATATTACCTCTTGAAAATTTAGTCTTGTTTTTTATAGAAAAATATACCTTTAATAACTGCAAATGCACCTACAAAAATCATTAAAAATGGAATAATCATAGGAAGAACAAATGAAGAATCTATATAATTGAAAATCACAGTAGGTGAAAAACCACCACATATAATTGCCAATGAACCATATCCCATTATCGCTATAATTGAACCCATGAGAATTCCCATTTTGTCAACTTTAGGAGTCTTCTTTTTATCACCTTTTGAGAAAAGAACAACCAAAAATGGAAGTGAGCCGAGAATAAAGAAAATGCCGAAAAGTATTAAGCCATTACTCCGTTTTGCAGGTCCACCGACTACTGCTTTTTCGGGGTTTTCTGTGTCGTATAACACTTTAATTTCTTCGCCAAATGACGGTTCAAAGGAGGTTGCAGAATCAGTAGTTACATAATATACTTCGCCATCAACTGCATATTGATAAGTCAGATAATATGTAGTTGCAACCGTCGCATTTTTGTGTGAGTCATAATGCTCTTTTTCAGCGATGGTTGAATAATTGAAATATCCAATGGTTTCGGCGTAATCCTTTGTGTTTGATGTGGCAGTTTCATAAATGCCAAGTCCTAAAATTGAAATGCCGATAAGCATAGCAATAAGTGGCAGAAGAGCTACTTTAAATGTAAATTTATCGATTTTCATTATTCTGCCTCCTTTAGCTATTGATAAATCCATTGCCGAGAATTTGCTTTGATTGTGTCACAATGAAAAAAGCATTTTCATCAACAGATTTTATTTTTTTAATAAGTTTATGCGTCTGATTATCAAAACAAGCGCACAAAAGCACATCTTTGTCTTGCTTCGAATATCCGCCTTGCGCCTTTAAAATGGTAACACCACGGTCAAGGTCACCTAAAATCATATTACAAAGTTTTTCGCTTTGCTCTGAAATAATTAAAACCATAGCGCCACGACTGACACCGAAAATTACGAAGTCTAACACTTGAGCACTAACGAAAATAACTACCGATGCGTAAAGCATTGATTCAAAGTTTCTGTAAATAATTCCACCGAGAATAACAACGAAAATATCAAAGATTAAAATGCTTCGTCCAATTGAAATGTGTGGGAATTTAAGCTTAATGAGTTTTGCAATAATATCAACGCCACCAGTTGTAGCATTGCGGATAAATATTATTCCAAGTGCGAGTCCCACTAAAGCACCACCAAAAAGGGAAGAAAGCAACAAATCGTTTTGATAAACGGGTAAAAACACGCCTAAGTCAATACAAGTTGAGTTTATTAGTGTTGCCCAAACAGTGCGAAGAACAAATCTAACCCCAAGTTTTTTAAAAGCTATAAAGAAAAGGGGAATGTTCATAATAAAAATTACCGTACCAATTGGTAACTCAAACAAAAAGTTGAGTATTGTTGCAATTCCTGTGAAACCACCATTTAGGATATTGTTTTTTGACAGAAAACAGTTAATGGCAACTGAATAGAGAATTCCGCCAATAACAAAAATAAATGTGTCGATTAAAAACTCTTTGACTTTATTTCGGTGTATTTTCACCTGCGTCATCTCCGAAGATTTTGATGACTTCATTAAGTAATGTGTTGAGTCTTTCTTCTTCGTCTTTTAAATATAAATAGCCGATGAGCGCCTCAAAACCCGTCGCATAATGATAGTCACAACCACTCTGGTTCTTGGGAGTATGTGATGTGTGAGCATTTCTGCCACGCTTAAAAACATCCATCTCTTTTTCTGTGAGCATTGGCATAATTTCTCGCATAGCACGAGCTTGTGCCGATGCTTTAACAGATTGAACCGAAAGTTTATGTAACTCGCCAACGGGACGGTTAGCGTCGCAGACTAACATTTCACGAATAAAAAGTGAAAATACTGCGTCACCCGTAAAGGCAAGTGTCAAAGGACTCAATGTGTCCGCTTTAATATCTTTTCCGTATAATCTCATATTAAAAATCCTTAAGGTGAGAAGAGCCGAACCAAATACGGTTTTTGCCGGCTTCTTTTCGCCTATTCTTCGTTAAAAAATCTTGTAATACGGCAGTATGACTGCGATTTTATGCCTAGAATAGACAAAAATCTCCTCGTCAAAAACTGCTTTGCACCGTAAATACTTGAAATTAAGATGAATTTTTGCTTTTGAGACCGCAAATTTGCTGACGCAAATCAAGGGTGAAAAAGTGAAAATTCGCTGAAGTTCTGTATTTATGGCGTGTTTGGTTCGACTTTTCTCACCTTACGGCACATAATCAAATTCAAGGTCATAAATACTAACGGTATCGCCTTCAGTAATACCCTTGTCAATAAGTGCCTGAATTACACCGCGTTCCTGAATAACTCTCTGGAAATATTGAAGTGATTCATAGTCGTCAAGGTCAGTTTTGCAAAGAATTCGATAAATCCAGTCAGCTTCAACAATATAAACGCCATCTTCAACAGTAACAGTAAATCCATCATTAGATTTGCTTGCTATAACTTCCATTGGAATTTCTTCGCTCTCATAATATTTAACAGGTGGGAGAGTGTCGAGCTTTCGAGCAACTGCATTTATGAGTTCTTGAGTGTTGTGCTTGATAGGTGCTACTATTTCATAGTATTCGTAACCCTTGCCTTCAATATACTCACGGAATTCTGCTAACTGCTCGTCAGTTGCAAGGTCGATTTTGTTACCTGCAACAATTTGTGGGCATTTTGCAAGTTCAGGGTTAAATTTTTCAAGTTCAGCATTGATAGCTTCAAAATCTTCAATTGGATTTCTACCTTCACTACCTGCAACGTCAACAACATGAACAAGCATTCTGCAACGCTCAACATGGCGTAAAAATTCGTGACCAAGACCAATGCCTTCTGCAGCACCTTCAATAAGACCTGGTATATCTGCCATAACAAAACTCTTTTCAGGTCCCATTGAAACAACACCTAAAACAGGGATAATTGTTGTGAAATGATAGTCGCCAACAATTGGCTTTGCCTGACTTACTACTGAGATGAGTGAAGATTTACCTACATTTGGAAAACCTAAAAGTCCAACATCGGCAATGAGTTTAAGTTCAAGACTTACTTCCCATTCTTCACCGGGAGCACCATTTTTAGCGAATTTAGGAGTCTGACGGGTTGATGTAGCAAAGTGTGAGTTGCCCCAACCACCACGGCCACCTTTAGCACCAATGAATTCATCGTCTGTTGACATATCAGCCATAACAACGCCACTTGTCGTTTCACGAATGATTGTACCGCGTGGAACTTTGATAATTAAATCTTGTCCTTTTTTGCCACTGCGTTTGCCACCGCTACCATTAGCGCCCGCCTCTGCCTTGTATTTTCTCTTATAACGGAAATCAGCGAGAGTAGAAAGACTGTCATCAACCTTGAAAACAATGTTGCCACCGCGACCGCCGTCACCACCATCAGGACCACCTGCGTTGATGTATTTTTCACGATGAAATGCAACGGCACCATTACCGCCGTCACCAGCTTTTATTTTGATTTTAGCAATATCAACAAACATAATTTTTACCTCTA
>JAZQWV010000082.1:0-5516 GCA_045632525.1 Candidatus Fimenecus sp. | reverse complement strand
CTTTTTACATGCCCTATTCATTTTTGTTATAAATTTTTTCATTAACAATCATTTCATCAATCAGCTCAAATCGAATATAGTATTCACTATATTTTTAAAATATGATAGGTATTTTTTCCTCGCTCTTTGGCATAATACATAGCTTTATCTGCTTCTTCAATAACATAACCATATTCCACGTCTTCTCTGTTTGTCAAGACAATACCTATACTACATGGTGTCGAAATCATTTCACCACTCTCTAATAGTGGAAGACCTTCGTTAAGTTTTTCGTAAACATACTGCATAATCTCTTCTACATTCTGCTCTGACACATTCAACATACAAAACGAAAACTCATCTCCTCCATTTCTTCCAACAATACCCTTTATGTTATCTCGCAAAATATATGCTACATGTTTGATTACTTCATCGCCCTGCAGATGACCATACTTTGTATTATAATCTTTGAAATTATCAATATCTACAAATCCAACTGCAACTGACTGCTTATTCTCTCCCGCCAACTTAATATTTTCTCGAATTGCTTCCTCAATAGCTTTTTTGTTTTTAATCTGTGTCATTGGATCCAAAGTTGCTTTTTCTTCCGCTTTCATCAAATTCAATTGCTGTAGCTTTCTCTCTTCTGTAATATCTTGGCATAAACATTGAATTATTTTAGCATTTTCATCAAATTCAACCAATGTATTACGAAGTTTTAATAAATGAACCGTTCCATCTTTCCATATTACATTACATTCTACACTTTCACTATCCCATTGTTTTTTCAGTTTATCGCATTCACCTAAAAAAACTTTCATTGCTTGTTCATTTGTCTCATCCACAATCTGATTTACATATCTGTGCAAAAACTCCTCAGTATTATCCACATCGAACAGTTCTAATGTTTTGGGATTAATTTTTATGATTTTCTTTTTGTCCTCTGCCATATATAAACGGAACAATCCAACAGACATTGTTGTATAGATCTCTTCCGTCAATTCCACTTGCTTCCACATTTTTTTTCGGAAATCAAAGGCATTTTTTCTAATCAAGTTAATTACAACCCATCCCACAAGAACTAACGGAATCAAAAAAATAATCATTACAAACATAATCGCCTTTGAATTATATTCATTTATGGAGTCTGCATAAACATATATTTCTTCTAATGTTTCCCCAGTTGCAACAATCCAATTAAAAGGTTCATAATATTGGGCATAAGATAATTTTTCAATTATCTTATCATCTGTCTTATTCTTAAAATAATAGGAATGGATAATTTTTCCATCCTTCTTTATTCCTTCTAACTCTGTTAGATATGGATAATTGCCTTTTATATCTGTCATCGAAGTAGACAAATACTCGCCTTCTGATTCAATCATGTTAGGGTGAATTCTACGAATTGCATAATTTTCTCCACCCGCCATATCTACAACTTCATTTACCCATACATACTGACTTCCTTCATAATATTCCATATGAACATATTCATAAATTTCATCTTTTACCAACATATCAATTGCTGTTTGCTTTATTAATAAGATAACTTCAGCAGCCTCAATATGTACACTCTCACACACTGCAAGTTCTTGAGACAATATCTCTTCTACAGGCATTTCTATCTTAGAAAACTTCAAATCACTTGCTTGTATATAAAAAACTTCTCCATTCTCCGCAATATAAATTGCCTCTGCACATAATCCCAAAGCATTTTTTTCAGAAACCTGTAAATACGGAACCACCTCCGAAATCTTTGCAATTCCTGCATTTTCTATTCTGTCTGCTAGCTCTTCAATATACACTATTGCTTCTTTGGTCTTGCGCTCTCTTATCGCATCCATGTGTATAATTATATTGTTTACATTCTCCTGCATCGCCTCTTCAACTTCAAGCATTGCAACAACTTTTAAATATTCACTATTTTCTGAAACTAATCTAATCCCAAATAAAATAAACACAATTACAAACAATCCAAATATTGCACTTTGCATTTTAATTATTTTTCTTATATACTGCCTTGTGTCCCCATCTAAAATTTTTTTATCCAACTTAAAGTAGTTCACTTAATTTATACCCTTCTCCATTTTTCATGATATATAACTTCTCATCTCCATTATACATTATTTCAAAAAATTGGCAAAGAAAAATAAATCCTGCGCTACATATGTGGTGCATTTTGATGTGATCGACTAGTCAATCAAGATTTTGAAACACAAAAAAAGCGGAAGTGTTGATTTTTCAACACTTCCACCATTTTAGTGAATGAAGCATCGGGGATTCGAACCCATGTGAATTCCCAGAACCCGCATAAAGAAAGGAGTTCAGCGACTTCATTTTCATTGTCAATCATTTAGTCAATCAATTCGACCTATTGGAAGTTAACAATATATGCACTTCTCAATATCAGGCAATATCGAATAAATAGATTTGCCTATTATCTTTTCAAAATACTCTTTATACTCATAGGTCTTATTCCATCTTTCAATAGAAAATGGATATATGCCATATCGTCTTGTTGTATCTATAAATCTTTTTTCCAAAATGCAAAAGCCATTAGCATCTGCAAGTGCATCGCATAATATAATCAACTTATCATATTCATCATACTCAAGAGTATTTAAGAAATTGTTGATAAAATCATATTGTTCTTTCGTTATATCTTTCTTTCCAATATCGGCTTCAATATCTTTAACTGGAAATGAATGTGTTAAACAAACTCTTGCCACTTCATCCCAACCTTGTGAGATTGCATAGTCATATCCATCAATGATGTGTCTAACCGCCGCAATTCCAGTTCTTCTTCCTATATCGTGTAATAAACCACACACAAAAGCCTTTTCACTATCTAAATTATCACAATGCTCCGCAATAATCCTTGCCGCATTTGCCACATTATAAGAATGGTTTGTCCAAAGTCCAGGGTTCATTTTCCCTGCAAGTTCCAATTCAGATATAGCAGTTTCTTTAGATGGAAACATAAATTACCTCCCCATAAATTCTTATCTATCTCTTCGACCTATTCAAGTTTATCTAACAGTTTCACAAATTGGAATTTGTCTCTCCGTCAAACTGAAATTTGACAATCCATGCGAATAATAGTTTCCACATTCAAGAAAAAATTGCCTTGAAAATAGAACTATAATTATGAGTTCCTATTTTTAAATTTGCTGATAATTGTAGTTATACCAACTGTAATAAAAGAAATCAAACCACTAAACACGCATAAAAATCCAATTGGGGCAAGAAAGAAATTCTCATGCAGCACCCCTTGTGCATCAATATACTCTACCGACAGTCCCTTCACAAGAAGCAGTATAATTCCGATTAAAATCAAGAAACTGCCTATAATCGAGCACACCATATTATACTTGGCTCTTCTAGTTTCACTTCCATCTTTGATTACTTTTTCTGTCATGTTGTTCATTTCGTTTTCTCCTTTAATCAAATAATCCAGAGATATTTGAAACACATCAGACATCAAAATAAGCATTCCTATATCTGGAAGATTTTTGTTATTCTCCCAGTTTGAAACAGCTTGTCTACTCACATTCAGTTTCATAGCAAATTGTTCTTGTGTCAATTTTTCTTTTTGACGAATGCTTTTAATTTGTTCTCCAAAATCCATGTATTTCACCTCCGTGTTTCCAGTCTATAATTCAACCAAGTTTTTTTCAAGAAAGTGCCTCTTGCATATCAAAAAAACAGACGCAAGAACCTCTTGCATTCCTATATTGAGGCTAATGTTTCCTTCTCCAACATTTAAATTTTCCGTTTTATCTATTTCCTTTTTTACTGATATATCTTCCAGCAAAACTATAAAAACACAAAACATTATTAACCCAAAATTAGGGTACATTGCCATTTCACCTACACAACTTGAAATTTAGTTCAATTCTAATTTTCAATTTTACGAAATTGGAATTTGGCGAACTGAAGACCTACATATAAGTCATGCATATGGCAGGCGCACAAAAAATAAGAGGCTGGAGTTTTTACTCCTGCCTCTTATAACGCTTGCTTGCGTGATTATGTAGGCTGTTTTTTGCCCACAATGGCGTGGAGCACAAAGCTGAGTACCAGCATAGCGGCGGTTATACAGACCCAGCCGAAGCCAAGGTCATAAAGGGGCAGGGAACAGCAGATCCTGCTGACAAAGCCCAGGGAGATACCGACGCCATCGATCGCATAAATCACGCTGATAGCAGCTGTGCCGAGAATTGTAAGCGGATAGATAAATCGGTTGCCGCTGATAAAATTGTTGCACAATCCCAAAACGATCAGCATGATCGAAACGGGATAAATGGCATTGAGAATGGGCACCGAAATGCTGAGGATGGTGTTAAGACCCTGGTTGCAGATGGCAAAGGAAAAGAGCGTGATGCCCAAAACAAATTTATTGTAGCTGATGCGTTTAAACAAGGTTGAAAAATACTGGGATATAGAGTTGATAAGACCCACGCAGGTGGTCAGGCAAGCAAGGGTAAAGATTGCCGCAAGAAGAATAGCGCCAAACTCGCCAAAAAGCTGATAAACGATCTGCCGCAGTGTCCAGGCACCGTTTTCCTGAATGGAATAGATGCCGCTGGATTGGGTGCCCATATAAGTAAGCATTCCATAAACAGCAGTAAGAATCGTGCCTGCCACAATGCCGGCTAAAACAGTATGCTTGATGATTCCGTTCTTTTCTTGGATGCCAAGGTTTTTCAGGGTGATTGCAATTACAAGACCAAAGTTAAGCGCTGCAATGGTATCCATAGTTTGATACCCCTCGCAAAAACCCTTCAAAAAAGCTGCGGAGCGGTACTCAGGCTGGGGTTGTGCAACGCCGGTAACACCCTTGACGATAAAGCTGATAAACAGAAAAACGATCATTGTCAGCAATGTGGGTGTCAGGAAACGACCGATACGATCCACCAGCTTGCTGGGGTTAAGGGCAAGCCACGCCGCAATGGCAAAGAACACAAGGGAATAGCCAAGCATATATAGCTTTAAAGAGGTACCTTCCGGCAGATAGGGCGCAACGGCCATTTCGAAGGGAACACTTGCGGCACGGGGAATGCCAAGACCGGGGCCGATGGAAAGATAGATCAGCACAGTAAATATAATGGCAAACTTTTTGTTTACCCGGGCGCCCAGTTTGTCAAGACCTTCGGACTGTGCCACCACAACCACACCGAGCACGGGCAGCAAAACTGCGGTGATTAGAAAACCTAAAATCGCAGGCAAAGTGTTTTCTGCGGCATTCTGCCCTAAAAACGGCGGGAAAATAAGGTTACCTGCGCCAAAAAACAAGCTAAACAGCATAAAGCTGACAGTAACCATTTGACCTTTTTTTAATTTCATAGTTTCACCTTTTTCTATCTATGGAATTAGAAATTAAGTAGTTATCCCTATTATAACAGAATTTATCGATTAAGTAAATCATTACAAATCGGCAGCCATGCCATTTTCTGTGTGGCAAAGTCGCATCAATTAGAAGCGATACAGGGGGATTTTTCAAATCAAACCAAAGTGCTTAGCAATGCGCTTAACTT
>JAZQWV010000081.1:0-2909 GCA_045632525.1 Candidatus Fimenecus sp. | reverse complement strand
AGAGTTTTGAATTATATTCTTCAAACTCGTTGAGCATTGCTGCTTTTCTTTCTTCAAGACGAGCAAGCTCACCGCTGACTCTTTCTCTTTCTGAACTCTTTTCTTTTTCAAGATTTCGAAGGTCTGTGTTTTCTTTTTCGAGATTTGTTCTCTCTTCAATTAAATCGTCAACATTTGTCTTTGCATCGCCACATTGTTTACGAAGCTCCTCTGCTGATACACGAAGACTTTCAATATCTTTTGTGAGCCAGATGTTTTTATTCTTAAATGCTTCGATTTCTTTGTCGAGTTCTTCAAGTCTTGTTGTCTTTGAGCCTTTGAGAATATCGAGACGGCGGATATTGTCGTCACAAGATTCGATATCTTTCTGGAAGCCGAGAATCTCGAGTCTGATTTGCTCTGCCTTCTGCGACAATTCTTCTTTGACCTGAGAAAGGCTTTCTCTGTCTCCAGTAATCGCTTCGAGACTCTTTTCTTTCTGTGCAATTTCTTCGTTTAATTCTTCAACTCTCTGACGAGCAACAACGCTATCGTTATTGATTTTCTCAATTCTTTCGTTGAGAATTTTTTCTTCGTCAAGAAGTTCTTTCACGCCACTAGAAGATGCATCAAATTCACTTTCTGCAAGCTTATATTCACCTTCAAGACGGATTTTTTCTTCGTTAGCAGAAAGAATGTCACCTTCAATGCCTTCAAGGTCTGCAACAGCAGAAGCCAAATCTTCGCTGAGCATTTTTTCTTGAACTGCAAGATTATTTTTCTTATCTTCAAGGTCTTTAACTGATGCTAAAAGTTTTTCAATTTCGTTAGAACGAGAGAGCATTCCCACGCCCTGTGCTTTACTACCACCGGTCATTGAGCCACCTGCGTTTATGACCTGACCGTCGAGAGTTACAATCTTAAATCTGTTCTTATATTTCTTTGCCATTGTGATAGCAGAGTCCATATCTTCACACACAACGGTTTTACCAAGAAGATTTTCGATTATGTCTTTATATTTTTTGTCAGCACTAACAAGATTTGACGCAATATTCACAAAGCCATAACAATCGTCCAAATCTTTTTCATCAAGACTTCTTGATTTAATTGCAGAAAGTGGAAGGAATGTAGCTCGTCCACCACGAGTGTCTTTTAGAAATGCGATTGCTCGTTTTGCGTCGTTTTCATTGTCAACAACCACATTCTGAATTGCAACACCCAAAGCAGTTTCAACGGCAACTGAATATTTATCTTTAACTGTAATAAGTTGTGAAAGTGGACCATGCACGCCACGAAGTGCGCCACGCTTTGACTCTTTCATAACACTACGAACTGAGCCCTGATAACCTTCCATATTCTTTTCGAGGTCATCAAGAATACGGATTCTTTCGTTTTTACGACCAATTTCGCTATCAAGAGTTGCAATCTCAACTTTAAGTTTTTCGCTCTTTTCAGTTCTGGTCTGAACTTTTATGCGATAACCATCAATTGCATTTTTATATCCGTTGATTTTTTCGATACATTCATCCAATGCCTTTTGTGCATTGTTTTTCTTTTCTTCAAGAGCTAAAACTGTTTCTTTTCGATTACCTAAAAGGTCGTCAATAGCAGTAATTCTTGTTCTGATTTCTTCAATCTGTGAATTTGCTGTTTCACTAATAACGCGATTATCTGCAAGGGCTACTGTAAGAAGTGAGATTTCTTTTGAAAGGTCTGCTGCAACAGATGCGAACTCGTCATTCTCACTCTGTAATTTTTCGATTTCACCAATCTGTGCCTGTAATTTTGCATTTGCATCTTCAAGGCCTTTTTGAGCCAATGCTTTTTGCTCGTTTGCAGATTCAATTTGTGTGTCGATATCTGTTTCGTCTTCGTTAGCAGTTAACTTATCTTTCTGGAGTCTTTCGATTGATTCGTTATTATGGGCAATTGAGTTTTCATAAACCTTTGCCTGACTTTCAAGTTCTGCTGCCTGTTCTTCAAAATGAGATGTACTTGCACGAACTTCTTCAATTTTCACATTGATTTCGTGAGTCTTTTCGATGATTGCGTTCATCTTCTGCTCAATTTCTTCAAGCTGTTTTTGTGCGTCTTTATATTGAACAGATGCGATGTCGATTTTTCTATCTTGTTCTTTTAATTTTTCCTGAGTTTTCTCAATATTATGTAACCATATACCAATTTCAAGGTTCTTTCTTTCTTCGGCGAGCACCAAGAATTTCTGTGCCTTTTCGCTCTGTGTTTTAAGTGGACCAACACGGGATTCAAGCTCGGCTAAAATATCACGAAGTCTTATTAAGTTTTCTTCTGCTTGGTTAAGTCTTTTTAAAGCATCGCTTCTTCTGTAACGGAAGTGAGAAATACCCGCTGCTTCTTCAAACATTTCACGGCGTTCACCCGATTTTGAAGAAATGAGTTCAGCAATTTTTCCCTGACTGACCATTGAATAACCATCACGGCCAAGACCTGTATCCATAAACAATTCGTTGATGTCACGAAGTCTTACATTCTCACCGTTGATTTTATATTCACTGTCGCCGCTACGATAAAAACGACGAGTAATGTTAACTTCATCTTTATCACAATTAAGTTTTCTGTCTTCGTTATCAAGACAAAGGGTTACTTCTGCAAAGCCTGTTGCCTTTCGAAGTGATGTACCACTGAAAATAACATCTTCCATTTTTGAACCACGAAGACTCTTTGTGGACTGCTCACCAAGAACCCAACGAACAGCGTCAGAGATATTACTCTTACCACTACCGTTAGGACCAACAACACCTGTTATACCCTTATTAAATTGAAGTACTGTTTTGTCGGGACAAGACTTAAATCCCTGCATAGTAATTGATTTTAAAATCATTATAAAACCTCAACTTCAATGTCAAATTCTTCTAAATTTTCTTTACCCTTTATTATACAATGAAATCCTT
>JAZQWV010000080.1:0-37187 GCA_045632525.1 Candidatus Fimenecus sp. | reverse complement strand
TCTTAACGCAGTTAACAAAATTGTCTATGAGGAGGCGTAAAAATGAATCTCTCATTTTCAACAAAGGGTTGGCATAACAGCACCTTTGAAGACTTTTGTGAAGTAGCAGAATATCTTCATTTTGAGGGTATTGAGCTTCACAACATTTATAATCGTCTTTTCACAGCAAAAGATGGTGCTTTTCACGATTATACAGCGGCGGCAACACTTCGTCGTTTATATAACAAAAACTTAAAAATCTCTTGTCTTGATACAATCAGTGAATTAGCTGATAAAGATAGTAATATCGAAGAAGAATTGACAAGATGCTTGGAAATTGCAGAAAATTTGCATATTCCATATATCCGTCTTCGTGCAAAAGCTTCTGAAAATCAAGAAACTGCATTAAAGCAGACAGAAGAATTTCTTAGAAAAGTTATTCTACAAGCAGAAGAAAAAGGTGTTACACTCTTGCTTGAAACATCAGGTCTTTTTGCAAGCACAGCAGTGCTTCGTGATATGCTCGATGGCTTTGCTCACGATAATTTGGGTGCATTGTGGAATCTCTCTGCAGCATATTTTGAATGTGGTGAATCAGCAGAAGATGTTATTAAAAATCTTGGTGCTTATGTTCGTCATGTTCATTTCCATGATGCTGTGAAAACTGAAAAAGGCGTTGAATATTGTCTTGCAGGCGAGGGTGAATTGCCAATCGCTGATATGATGCTCAGCCTTCGTTCAGTTAACTATGATGGTTTTATTTCTCTCGTTTGGGACCCTGCTTGGTGTGAAGAGCTTGACGATATGGAGATTATCTTCTCTCAATATGTTAACTTTATGCGTCAGTTCAATGACCCATCAAGAAATGAAAAAACTCTTTACTATAACCGTGCTCACACAGGTAAATTTGTCTGGAAAAAAGACCTTTTGATTGATTGCACATTTTCACAAGTGCTTGACAGAATGGTTGAAGAATTCCCAGACCAATATGCTTTTAAATACACAACACTTGATTACACTCGCACATATAGTGAATTCAGAGACGATGTTGACACATTTGCTCGTTCACTTGTGGCAATGGGTGTTAAACCGGGTCACCATGTTGCAGTTTGGGCATCAAATGTGCCACAATGGTTTATTGCATTCTGGGCAACTGTTAAAATCGGTGCAGTTTTGGTAACAGTTAATACTGCTTATAAAATTGCAGAAATCGAATATTTGCTTCGTCAGTCAGATACTCACACATTGATTTTGACTGAGGGGGCAAAAGACACACATTATGGCGAAATCATCGCAAAACTTTGCCCTGAACTTGACTCAATGCAGTCAGGCGACACTTTGCATTCTCGTCGTTTGCCATTCCTTAGAAATGTTATCACAGTTGGTTTCAAACAAAAGGGATGTATGACCTGGGATGATGCAATTGCTCGTGCATCACAAGTGCCTGTTGAAACAGTTTACAGAATGGCAGCAGCCGTTAATAAAGACGATGTTTGCAATATGCAATATACATCTGGTACAACAGGTTTCCCTAAGGGTGTTATGCTCACACACTATAATGTTGTGAACAATGGTAAATATATCGGTGACCATATGGATTTGTCAACTGCTGACAGAATGATGATTCAGGTGCCAATGTTCCATTGCTTTGGTATGGTACTTTCAATGACAGCAGCAATGACTCACGGTGCTACAATGTATCCGTTGCCATATTTCTCACCAAAACCTGCGCTTGCTTGTGTTCATAATGAGCATATTACAACCTTTAACGGTGTTCCAACAATGTTTATTGCAATGATGCAACATGAAGATTTCCCTAAAACTGATTTCTCATATATCAGAACAGGTATTATGGCGGGAGCTAACTGTCCTGCAGACCTTATGAAAAAAGCAACTGAAGTGATGAACATGAAAGAAATCGTTTCAGTTTATGGTCAAACAGAAGCTTCCCCTGGTTGCACAATGAGTAGCTATTATGACTCTCTTGAAGTCAGAACAGAAACAGTTGGTAGTGCATTTGCAAATGTGGAATGTAAGATTATCGACCCTGAAACAGGTGCAGATTGTCCTGATGGTGTCAACGGTGAGTTTGTAGCAAGGGGCTACAACATCATGAAGGGCTATTACAAAATGCCAAAGGCTACTGCTGAGGCAATTGATAAAGATGGTTGGCTTCATACAGGTGACTTGGCTTGCAGAACACCTGAGGGTAACTATAACATCACAGGTCGTCTTAAAGATATGATTATCCGTGGTGGTGAAAATATCTATCCAAAAGAAATTGAAGAGTTTATTTACACTCATCCAAAGGTTAGTGATGTTCAGGTTATCGGCGTACCTGACGAACAATATGGCGAAGAGATTATGGCTTGCATCATCTTAAAAGACGGTGAAGAAATGACTGCTGACGAGATGAAGGCTTATATCAATGCTAATATGGCAAGACACAAAGTTCCACGCTATGTTGACTTTGTAAAAGCATTCCCAATGAACGCAGCGGGCAAAATTCTCAAATATAAAATGAGAGAAGAAGCAAGTGAAAGATTGGGTCTTAAAAAATAGTTTTATACAGTGTGTTGCTCAGTGCGACACACTGTTTTTTTGTGCAAAAAAGCCAAAATAAAAGGGGAGAATATACTCAAAATCTGTCTGGTGCAAAACTTGACTTTTAGGGGTGCGCAAGTTATAATATTATTGTAATTTTACATGACTGACGGATTTCGTGGGTTACCACGGGGGAATGTAAAATATCTTATAATAGCCGACCGTCTGGGCAATTCAATTTTTTAAAAGTTGAATTAGCCCATTTTTTATTTTCACGGCAATTCAACTGAATTGGAGGAAGTATAATGGAACATATCAACTGGAACGGATTTAAAAAAGGCGTATGGCAAGATGAAATCAATGTCCGTGATTTCATTCAGCAAAACTACAAAGAATACACAGGTGACGACTCATTCCTTGCAGGTGCAACTGAGCGTACAACTGACCTTATGAATAAGCTCAATGAACTTTTCAAGTTAGAAAGACAATATGGTGGTGTGCTTGATATTGACACAGCAACTGTATCTTCACTTACAAGCTATTCACCGGGTTATCTTGACAAAGAAAAAGAAATTATCGTGGGTCTTCAGACAAACCGTCCTTTAAAGCGTGGCGTTAACCCATTTGGTGGTATGAGAATGGTGCGTCAGGCTTGTGAGGCTTATGGTTATAAACTCAGCGAAAAGGTTGAAGAAGAGTTTAAGTTCAGAACAACTCATAATGATGGTGTTTTCCGTGCTTATACTGACGAAATGCGTGCTGCTCGTAAATGCCATGTAATTACAGGTCTTCCTGATGCTTATGGTCGTGGTCGAATTATCGGTGACTATCGTCGAGTTGCACTCTATGGTGTTGACCGTCTTATTGAAGAAAAGAAAAAAGATAAGACTCTTCGTGCACAGGGTACTTTGAAAACAGAAGATATCCGTTTATCTGAAGAACTTTTCCAACAGATTACTTTCTTGGGCTATCTCAAAGAAATGGCTGCAATGTATGGCTATGATATAAGCGGTCCTGCAAAGAATGCTCGTGAAGCAATTCAATGGACATATTTTGCTTATCTTGGTGCAATCAAAGAGCAGAATGGTGCTGCAATGTCATTAGGTCGTGTTAGCACATTCTTTGATATTTATATTGAAAGAGATATTCAAAATGGTGAACTTACCGAAAGCGGAGCACAAGAGCTTATGGACGATTTCGTTATGAAACTTCGAATGGCTCGTCATCTTCGCACACCTGAATATAACGAACTTTTCGGTGGCGACCCAATGTGGATTACAGAAGCAGTTGGTGGACAGGGTGAAGACGGCAGAACACTTGTTACAAAAAACAGTTTCAGAATGCTCAACACACTTTATACACTTGGTTCATCACCTGAACCAAACCTTACAATCTTGTGGTCAAATGCTTTGCCAGAGAATTTCAAAAAATTCTGTGCAAAGGTTTCAAAAGATACTGACTCAATCCAATATGAAAATGACGATGTAATGAGACCGATTTATGGTGATGACTATGCAATTGCTTGTTGCGTTTCTGCAATGAAAGTGGGCAAACAGATGCAATTCTTCGGTGCTCGTTGCAACCTTGCAAAGCTTTTGCTTATTGCAATCAATGGTGGCTATGACACTACAAGCAAAATGCATATTGGTCCACAGATGCCTGTTATGGATACTCTCCAGTTTGACAAGGTTTTAGAGCGTTTTCAGGTGTATATTGAATGGCTTAGTCATTTGTATGTTAACACAATGAATGTCATTCACTATATGCACGATAAATATGCTTATGAAAAAACACAGATGGCACTTCACGACACCTCTGTTGAGCGTTTTATGGCTTTCGGTATTGCAGGTCTTTCAGTTGTTGCAGACTCTTTGAGCGCTATAAAATTTGCTAATGTTGAAACAATCAAAGACGAAGACGGATTCGTAACTGATTTCGAAACAACAGGGGAATTCCCTAAATATGGTAATGATGATGATAGAGTTGACCTTATCGCAAAAGATATGGCTCACAGAATGATTACTGCGCTTCGTCAGACACCAACTTACAGAGAAGCGATTCATACTCTTTCTGTACTCACAATCACATCAAATGTTATGTATGGTAAAAATACAGGTGCAACACCTGACGGCAGAAAGAATGCAGAAGCATTCGCACCAGGTGCTAACCCAATGCATAACCGTGAAGAAAATGGTGCTTTGGCATCACTTAACTCTGTTGCAAAAATCAGTTATGACGACTGCCGTGACGGTATTTCAAATACTTTCTCAATCACACCTGAAGCATTGGGCCGTGATGATGACGAAAGAGTAAACAATCTCGTTGCTATCCTTGATGGCTATTTCGCAAAGAAAGCACACCATATCAATGTCAATGTGCTTAATCGTGAAACACTTATGGATGCTTATGAGAATCCTGAAAAATATCCTAACCTTACAATTCGTGTTTCAGGTTATGCAGTTAACTTCAATAAGCTATCAAAAGCACAGCAGAGAGAAGTTATCAGCAGAACATTCCACGAGGCAATGTGATTATGACAGGTCAGGTTCATTCAATTCAAAGTCTTGGCACACTTGATGGCCCGGGTTTGCGCTTTGTAGTGTTTCTTCAAGGGTGCAATCTTCGTTGCAAATGTTGTCACAATCCTGATACTTGGGATGTACAAAGCGAAAAGCAATTCACACCCGAAGAAATCGTAGAAAAGGCTTTGCATTATAAAGAATATTTCGGGAAAAAGGGTGGGGTTACCATTTCAGGTGGTGAGCCACTTTTACAACCCGAATTCTGTTATGAAATCTTTAAACTCTGTCATGAGAATGGCATAAACACTTGCCTTGACACTTCGGGTAGCATCTTAAACGACAATATCAAAAAGTTGCTTACAGAAACTGATAGAGTGTTGCTCGACATCAAATATACAGAAAATGATTTGTATGAGCAAAATGTTGGTTGCTCACTTGAAAAACCAATGAATTTCTTGTATTATTTAAATGAGCAGAAAATTCCGACAACAATAAGACAAGTGATTATTCCAACGCTCAACGATAATGAGAATAATATTCAAAAGCTCAACGAAATCGTTGAAAAACATTCTTGCGTTGATAAAGTTGAACTTTTACCTTTCAAAAAAATTTGTCAAACTAAATACGACAATATGAAAATAGACTTCCCATTTGCACATATTCCAGTTCCTACAAAGGAAGCAATGGAAAATTTGAATAGTAAATTGAAGATTCTATAATCAGCGTCGCAGACCCTTAACTATTCATTTTTCATTATTCAACATTCATTATTCATTAATATAATTCAGGGGGAAAATTATTATGCTTTCAGACATCCAAATCGCACAACAAACACCTTGCTTACCAATCGTGGAAATCGCAAAAAAACTTAATATTGATGCAGACGACCTTGAAATGTATGGCAAATACAAGGCAAAACTTCCGCTTTCTCTTAACAAGAAATATGCAGACAGAGAAAACGGAAAACTCATTCTTGTTACTGCTATCAACCCAACACCTGCAGGTGAAGGTAAAACAACAATCACAGTTGGTCTTGGTCAGGCAATGAACAAAATCGGCAAAAATGCTTGTATCGCACTTCGTGAGCCATCAATGGGACCAGTTTTCGGTGTTAAAGGTGGCGCAGCAGGTGGTGGATATTCACAGGTTATCCCTATGGAAGACATTAACTTGCACTTTACAGGTGATATGCACGCTATTACTGCTGCAAACAACCTTCTTTGCGCAATTATCGATAACCACATGCAACAGGGTAACGATTTGAGAATTGACCAGAGAAGAATTCTCTTCAAGCGTTGTCTTGATATGAATGACCGTGCTCTTCGTAATGTAATCGTTGGTCTTGGTGGCAAAGTTAACGGCGTGCCAAGAGAAGACGGCTTTATGATTACAGTTGCAAGTGAAATTATGGCTATTCTTTGCCTTGCAACAGATATTGATGACCTTAAAACAAGACTTGGTAACATTCTTGTTGCTTATACTCTTGATAACGAGCCTGTTTATGCAAAAGATTTGAATGCAGTTGGCTCTATGGCAGCACTTCTTAAAGATGCAATTAAGCCAAACCTTGTGCAGACACTTGAAAACACACCTGCAATTATGCATGGTGGACCTTTCGCAAATATCGCTCATGGTTGTAACTCTGTAACTGCTACAAAACTCGCTCTTAAACTTGCTGATTACTGTATCACAGAAGCAGGCTTCGGCGCAGACCTTGGTGCAGAAAAATTCCTTGACATCAAGTGCCGTTATGCAGGTCTTAAACCTGAATGTATCGTAGTTGTTGCAACAATCCGTGCTCTTAAATATAATGGCGGCGTTGCTCGTGCTGACCTTCAAAATGAAAATGTTGAAGCACTTAAAGCGGGTATCGTAAACCTTAAAACTCACATTGAAAATATGAGAAAATACAATGTACCTGTTGTTGTTGCTATCAACAAATTCCATACAGATACTGATGCTGAAGTAGCTTATATCAAAGAATTCTGTGAAGAAATGCAAGTGCCTGTTTCTCTTGCTGAAGTGTTCGCTAAAGGTGGCGAAGGTGGTATGGACCTTGCAGAAAAGGTTTGTGCAGTTATCGATGAAGGCAAAGCAGACTTTGCACCACTCTATGACGAGAAACTTCCAATTAAGGAAAAACTCAACACAATTGCAAAAGAAATTTATCGTGCTGACGGTGTAATCTTCACAGCAACTGCAGAAAAAGCAATTAAAGATATTGAAGCACTTGGTAAAGATAAGCTTCCAATCTGTGTTGCTAAAACTCAGTATTCACTTTCAGACGACCCAACAAAGCTTGGCAAACCTGAAAACTTTATGATGACTGTTCGTGAAGTTAAACTTTCAGCAGGTGCAGGTTTCATCGTTTGTCTTACAGGTGATATTATGACAATGCCGGGACTTCCAAAAGTTCCAGCAGCATATAAAATTGATGTAGATAGTGACGGCAAAATCGACGGCCTCTTCTAATATTTTTGGCATATTTTCCGTAATACTGCGTTGTGCCTTCTCGAAATATCTGCATATTCCTTCGAAGACACGCCTTGTCTGACGCAAAATCTGCTCAAAAAGAAACTCTTGCAAGATTGCCTAACAAAAAAATAACTCAATTTATAGTAGGTTTTCCAACAAAAAATCTGCTCAAAAAATAATTTAATGAATATTTTGTTTTTTGATATATTTTCAAAAACACCGCGTGTCTTTCGGCTCGCGGTATTTTTATTCGACAAAATCCAATTTGTCGAGTATAAATATACTTTGTGTTGATATACAACTAAAAAAATAAAAGCCTCACCCGAAGGTGAGGCTTTTGGTTTTTATTATCAATTATAAATCTTCTCTACGACGCTTAATCATCGTAGCGGTTGTGATGAAATAAGCAATTGTGAGTGCGCAAACAGCAATTGTTGCAATAAGAAGAACATTTCTTGTTTCTGCTGAGCTGTTTGTGATACCATCGATAATATTATCAACTTTATTGTCGTTGTTATTATTACCTGTTGTACCGTCAATTACTGTGCCGTCTTCAAGAGTTACAACCTTTGAAATTGCAAACTGGTCAACTCTTTCTTCTTTACCATTTTCAACGCTGTATGTGTCGAAATAAAGGTTGCCGCCATCAATCTGAATGTGTGAATATGATGGAACTTCAAGGAAGAGAACTGCTTCACCCTTAGGGAACGCATCTGCAGTTTCACTGTCTGCTTTTGGTTCATAGTGTTTAGAACCGATTGTACCATTAATTGAATAGATTGTGCCTTCAGGCTTAATCTTTGATGTGTATTCAAGACCGTTGTACTTGAGTGTACCTGTTTCAGTTTCAACAACTGCGTTGTCTTTCATAACATCTGTACGCATATAAACATGGTCATGGCCTTGGAATACAAGGTCAATGTCAAGCTCGTTCATAAGTGGAAGAAGCTGTGCACGGATAGCAACAACATCTTCATCATCAAAGTGTGAACCGTTAGAATAGATTGCTTTATGAAGTGCAATGAATTTCCATGGTTTCTTTGATGCACTCATATCTGCTTTGAGCCATTCAATCTGTTCAGCTGAAAGAGCGTTGTCTTCGCCTAAATCATTTGTATTAAGTACTGCGATATGTGCTGTGTTGTAATCAAATGAATAATAAACACCTGTTGTTGTATCCTGTTCCGGAAGATTTGAATAAGCAAAGTTTTGAATATTTGCGTTTTCACCGCGTTCTTCGTGGTTGCCTGTGCCAGCCATTAAAACAGTATCCATAAGAGAATCTGCTGCTGTATTGAACATTCTCTTCCATTCAACGAAATCGTTACCGTTGTCAACCATATCACCAGTTGAAAGAAGGAAGTCAATGTCATGATTATTGAATGCTGTGTCAAGAGCCATAGCCCAGTTGTCTTTATATTGCTTTTCAGTAACGCCCTGTGGGTCACTTACATGTAAGAAACTGAATGCTGTGCCATTGTCAGCAGTGCTGATTACACCAATGTCACTCCACCAGTTACGGTCAGCATCACCAATGCGGTAGCAGTATTTCTGACCTGCCTCAAGACCTGTAATTTCAGCTGTGTGACGGTTTACTGTGAACTTGTGTTTGATAATACCAATAAAGCTTAAGTCAATTGCTGAGTATTCACGCGTTGCATCAATTTCACAGTTAGTGTCAATTTTAACACCCTTAACTGTTGTGCCCTTTGAGAAATCAGGCTTTTCTGAGTAAGGAACAATTTGAACATCTGTATCTGTGATGCTGTATTTTGTAACATAGCTAATGTTAACTGATGTTGCACTGTCTTCACCGAATGTTACAGCGATGTGTGATGGAAGACGAAGATTATCTTGTGAAAGAGGAACTTCAACTTTACCGTTGTAGTTATATGTGCCCTCAAAGTCAGCCATATAGCTTGGGTTTTCGTCGTGTGTCAAGTCTTTGAGAATTCTGTAGAATTCACCGTCAATAACTTCATATTGGCTCTGAGTGAGATATTCATCAAGAACTGAATAAACAACACCACTGAGAGTGTCGCCACCGATAACACCTGAAATAAGGATAACTGAAATAATGTCGCCAATACCGAAACCAGTCCAGTCACCTGCGCCAACAATGCCTGCGATAATGTCATAAGCAGCTTGTGCTAACTGACTTGCAGGGCCATTGATACCCCAAGAAATTGGGTCGATTTTAAGGTTTTTGAGAATTTCGCCTTGAAGAAGGTCGTCAAGAACAACTGTTAAAAGTGTGTCGAGAATTACTTCTGCATTCTGATTGTTATCAAAACGCTCTAATGCGTTCATAAGGAATTTGTCATTTTTAGGGTCTTCGTTGTTTGTGTAGTGATATGCAAGAACTGATGATGCAAGGTCACCAAGTGTGCCTTTTTCACCTGTGCTTCCGAAGCCAAGAGTATCTTTGAATACTGTTGATGGATAATCAGAAACTTCAATGTTGAGAAGTTTGTCAAGCATTGGGTCGAGAATTGCGAGTGTCTTGTCAGGGTCTGAGAGATATCTGTTTTCAACCTGATTGAAGAGTGCAACAAGCAAGAGCTTGATTGCACCAGCAGAAAGGTCACCAACGATTTCGCTACCAACAAGGTCGCCGATTAATGTGTCAACGCCGATTGCCTGTTCAACATAGTCATAAAGACCACCTGCGTCTTTAACATCTTTACCGAAGCCATAACGGAGTTGGTATTCAAGGACATTCATTACAAAGTTTTTAATATTGTTGCCACCAAAGTTATAAGCCCAAGCAATGTTTTTGAATGGTTTTGCCTGTGCAACACCATCGATATAAACAGGATAGAACTCATCAATATCGTGTGTTTGGTAGTCGCAAGTAAGGTCGCCATTTGAAGCAGCGCTGAGTTGAACGCTTCTGAACATATTTGGATAGCTAAGAAGTGAAGTTGTTGTGAAGTCAATAATTTCTTCACCATTATCACTTACATAAGTTGCAGCATCCTGCATGTGAACGTGACCTGAAACTGAAATGTGCATACCTGCATCTGCAAGAGCATCAGCAACTTTTTCCCAATCACGAAGAACAAAGTTGTCAAAAAGGTCAACTTCTGTATCAAAGTGTGGAATAAAGTTTGTGTGAGTCATACCGATAATTGTTTTACCATCAGCAGTAGCCTTTTCGCATTCTTCTAAAGCCCAGTTGAGAAGAGCATCAGAAATATGACCTGCTGTTTCTTGTTCGTTAAGTCCTTCGTCTGTGTTATCAGCAGAATAGAGCTGAGAGTCAATAGCGATAAGACGATAGTCGTTTGGAAGGTCGATAGCATAAGAAAGTGAACCTTCTGAGTTGTCAGCAGATACTTTGTAACGGCTGTAATATCCACCTTCTGCTGAATAACCGAAATCTTTATAAAGAGCTTCAAATTCCTGTGGATTTGTGTCAAGTTCTTCACGAAGTGCAGGATTTTTCTTAGCACTTATAAGTTTTTCGCCATCATAATATGCAGCTCTCTGATTGTTGATGTCGTGGTTACCGTTGATAACATAAATAGGAATACCTGTGCTTTGCTCAAATGCTTTGAGTTTAGCAGTAAGTTCAACATGGGCAGCATATTCAGCGTTCTTTGTCAAGTCGCCAGGAATAAGCAAGAAATCAATGTCACCATTTTTTGCCATTTCTTCAACATTCTTTAATGCTGTATCTGCAAGTTCTGGTGCAATGCCACTTGTTGCATTGTTCATAAGCATCATTTCGTTGAATTCTGCTTTGTCTTCTGCTGTAGTTCCTTGTGAATCCTCTGCGAAATAGTGAAGGTCGCTCAAAATAACGAAATTCACATCGTCTGTGTTAGCAGCAAGAACTGTAAATGGAACGCTTACAGCAAAAACTGCAACTGCGAGAACAACACAAAGAAGCTTTTTCATAATACTTTTTCTATTCATTCTCAAAACCTCCGTCTTAATATGCAATAAGGCATATTAAGTTATTATTATACAATTAACAAGTGTAACATAAAAAAAAGAAAAATGCTACATTTTTTGCAACATTTTTCCATAATTTTATAGGTATATATTATAATACACAAATTTATTCTTTTTTGTTCAAATAATCGGCTACAATCTGACCGTCCTGAATGCGAATAACACGCTCTGCTTCGTTTGCAATATCATTGTCATGAGTAATGAGAATAACTGTACGACCTTCTTCGTGTAATTCATGAAGAATTTTCATAACTTCAACGCCTGAATGTGAGTCAAGGTTACCTGTTGGTTCGTCAGCGAGAATAATAGGTGGACGAGCCGCAACTGCACGAGCAATAGCAACGCGCTGTTGCTGACCACCTGACATCTGTTTTGGCAAATGGTCAAGACGGTGAGAAAGACCAACTCTCTCTAACGCTTCAAGTGCTAATTTGTTGCGTTCTTCTTTTTTCATTCCACGATAGACCAAAGGCAATTCAACATTTTCAACTGCCGTGAGACTTGGAATCAAGTTAAATCCTTGGAATATAAACCCGATTTCTTTGTTGCGGATTTCAGAAAGCTCATCATCTGTCATATTCGCAACATCAACGCCATCAAGTGAATATGTTCCACTTGTAGGAATATCAAGAAGACCAAGCATATTCATAAGTGTTGATTTACCCGAACCCGACTGACCTACGATAGCCAAAAATTCACCATGTTCAACATTAAGACTGATACCGTCAAGAGCACGAACTTCGTTTTCACCGGGATTATAAATTTTGTAAATATCTTTGATTTCAATAAGACTCATTTTATCACCTTAAAAATATTGTGGGATTATTTTACATTTTTAAAAACATAAAATCAATGAATATTTTGTAAATAATATTCAGAAAAAGATTTTGCAATTATATTCCCTTTATCTCATAAAACTTGTTTCTGATTTTAATTGCTGTGTGTTTTGCGAAAGTATAGCCCGTCATATATTCGCCGTGGAATGTGTCAACATTCTCTCTAGGGTTTTCAATGAATTTATAATAATCGCAAGAGAATTTTGAAACATCAATGCTTCTTTGATTTCTCACATCAACAAAAATATCAGAAATTCCTGCATCTGAAAGTGACCCGCGAAGACTTTTAAGCATCTTTCTGAAAAGTGACTGCACAGTTTCGTCATATTCTCTGTCGGGCCACAATGCGCTGACTGCTTGTTCGGTGCTCACAGCGCCACCCTGACGGTCAACAAGCAAAGCCATAAATTCTTTTGCCTTTGCACTTGAAAAGTAAACAGGCTTATTATTGACAAAAATATCAAAATATCCAAAAGTTTTAACGGTAACTTCTTTCTTTGGTATTGTAGCAGACATACGCTGTGCTTTTTCAATTTCTGCAAAAACTGCATCGTCATCATAGGGCTTTAAGATGTAGCCGATGGCGTTTACCTGATATGCGTCATAGGCATATTCTTTAAAACCTGTAACAAATACAATTTTTGTTTCGCTGCTTAGGGTGTTAATGCGTTTTGCCAAGTCAAGACCTGTCATAATTGGCATCTCAATATCAAGAAAAGCAATGTCAACATCTGAGTTTTGTGCAATAAAAACCAATGCGTCAGTAGGGTTATCAAAAGTAACGGCTTCGTTTATGAGATGATGCGAAACACAGATGTCATAAAGTTCTTCTGTCGCCATTCTTTCGTCGTCAACAATCATTACGCGCATTTTTTATTCTCCTTTCGGAATTTTAATGGTGATTTTTGTGCCAACATCTATTTGACTGTCAATTACAATTTGTGCATTCACCATTGTCTTAAGTCGGTTAGTAACATTTTGTATTCCCACATGGGCGTGGTTATCGTCAGGCGTATAATCGGGATTTTGTGGGTCAAAGCCAATTCCGTCATCTTCAATTATCACATAATAGTAATCATCTAAAAGTCTTGTTGAGAGTTTAACTGTACCACCCTCGGCTTTTTTTGTGACGCCATGCTTGATTGCATTTTCAACAAGTGGTTGAATTGTAAGTGACGGAACACAGAATTCAACAAACTCGGTGTCATAGATTATCTCGATTTTATCACCAAATCTTAAAAGCTCAATATCACAATAGTTTTTAATGTGCTCTAATTCTTCTCTAAACGGGATAGGAGTCTTTTGTGTGATAGAGTCCATATTTCCTCTTAAATATTTAGAAAATGAAATAACGGCTTTTTCAGCGGCTTTAGGGTCGCGCTTAATGAGATATTTAATAGTGTTAAGTGCATTGTAAAGGAAGTGTGGTTGAATTTGTGAAATCATAACAGCCGTGTTAGCCATGTGAAGCTCTTTGTCCAATTCAGCCGCCTTTAATGCCGCTTGGTGAATATTAGAAATCTTATCAAAGAAAACAGTTGTAAAAATAAGAATAAATACTGTGAAAAGCACAGGCATGAAATATGACGATGCAAAGGGGATAAGTCCGTTAGTGTAGCAACAGTCAATCATAATACCTGACACAAGTGCGATATAACCGAAAAGATATGCAGTTGAATAAGGAACTCTTCTTGCAACGCTGTTTGCAATGTGATTTATAAGAATAATGTCAAATGGTAAAGTTGCCACCTGAATAATGATGTAATAATAAGGGTTAAAGAAAATTGATGGGAAAAGTGTTGTGATTATTGTGCAAAGCACAGTGCCCAAGGCAACTGCAATAAATGTCTTTTTGCCGATTTTCATATCAAGTGTGTCAGAATAGAAAAGCAAAGACACAAGCTTGATAATGAAAGTGGACATACAAATAAGCAAGGTGATTTGCTCATAATTGATTGTTGAGAACAAAAATCTGAAAGCAGAATAACCCTCTGTTGAAATCATCATTCTTATTGCCACTAAAAAACAGAGAAGTGGCAGCCATTTTGATGAAAATAAGTTGTGATTCTTTATTGAATAGAAAAGAATGAAAAATCCAAGAAAGAAAACAATACCGAAAATGAATGAACGGGTTGATTTTGCCACATCTGCAAATTGCATCGTGAATGAATAATCCGCAATAACGGGGTTCATGTAAATGCCGGGCATCAATTCGCAAGTCACTTCGATAATGATATTATATTCTTTATCACTTTCAAAGTGAACAGGAATAGCATCAAGTTCCATATTTGCTGTTGTTTTTGACTCGGTGAAAGAACCGCTTTGTGCTACCAATTCACCATTCACAAATACTTGATAAACACCCGCAAAGTTTGGAATATAAACAATGGCGTTTTGAAGGTCAAGACCCTTAATATTCATCATATATGAACAATTACAACCATTACTTTCTGAACTTGTGGAAAGAGTTGACAAAGATGGCGGAATCTGCACAAAACTGCCTTTCAATTCAACATTTTCAGTTACAATATGACCTTCAAATCGAAGCCATTCACCAGAAAGATATATACCACGATTTTCGTCAGTTCGAACATTTGAAAAATCGGCTTCTGCTTTAATTATTTCAGGAGTATTTGAAAGGGTTTTATTGACCATTCCGCACAAAAAAGGAACTGATATTAAAAAAGCCATAAATAAAACAGAAAGAATGAAAATAATATTCACTTTATTTCTATGTTTCAAAACTTCGCCCCCCGAACTCACATATAAATCTATTATAAATGAATTGAAGTCATAAAACAATAGTTTTATAAAGATATTTTATTGACATCTTGCTCTTGTATATTGTATAATTTATAGGATAATTTTTATAAAATAGGAGTAGTCTGTATGAAATGGACAGGTCTTAATGAATTAAGAGAAAAATACCTTGCATTCTTTGAAAGCAAAGACCATTTGCGTCTTCCAAGCTTTTCACTTGTACCACAGGGGGATAAAAGTATTCTCCTTATCAATGCAGGTATGACACCAATGAAAAAATACTTTACAGGAGAAGTAACACCACCAAAAAATCGTGTTACAACTTGTCAGAAATGTATTCGTACACCTGATATTGAGAATGTTGGTAAAACTGCTCGTCACGGAACATATTTCGAGATGCTCGGTAACTTCTCATTCGGTGATTATTTTAAGCACGAGGCAACTGCTTGGGCTTGGGAATTCTTTACAAAGGTGCTTGAAATCCCCGAAGAATTACTCTATGTAAGCGTTTATCTTGAAGATGACGAGGCTTATGACATCTGGACTAAAGAGGTTGGCGTTGACCCATCTCACATGGTGCGTTTCGGTAAAGAAGACAATTTCTGGGAACACGGCGCAGGTCCTTGCGGTCCTTGTTCAGAAATCTATTTTGACCGCGGTGCAGATAAGGGTTGCGGTAGCCCCGATTGTAAGGTAGGTTGTGAATGTGACCGCTTTATTGAGGTTTGGAACCTTGTTTTCACACAGTTTGAAAATGACGGTAACAATAACTATACCCGCCTTGCAAATCCCAATATTGACACAGGTATGGGACTTGAGCGTCTTGCTACGATTATGCAGGATGTTGACAATCTTTTTGAGGTTGACACAGTTCAAAATATTATGAAGCACATTATTGATATTTCAGGTATTGAATATCATAAAGATGCTAAAAAGGATATTTCACTTCGTGTTATTACTGACCATATCCGTAGTACAACATTTATGGTTTCAGACGGTGTTCTTCCATCAAACTCAGGTCGTGGTTATGTTTTAAGAAGATTACTTCGTCGTGCAGCTCGTCACGGCAGACTTATCGGCATTGACAGACCATTCCTCAGTGAAGTTTGCGAAACAGTAATCAAGGAAAATGCAAACGCATATCCAAACCTTGTTGAAAAGCAAGATTACATTAAGAAAATTATCGCAATGGAAGAAGAAAGCTTCTATAAGACAATTGATAGTGGCTTAGGTCTTCTTAACGAAATGATGGCAAATTCAAAAGACGGTGTTCTTTCAGGTGAAGATGCTTTTAAGCTTCAGGATACATTCGGTTTCCCAATTGATTTGACAAAAGAAATTGTTGCTGAAAACAATATGACAGTTGACGAAGATGCTTTCAAAGTGCTTGTTGAAGAAGCAAGAATGAAAGCAAAGAGTGTTAAGCGTGACGGTGCTGAAACTGACTGGAGAAATACAGGTGTTTCATTTAAAGACATTACAAAAACAGAATTCACAGGATACGAGGAAAATAACACAAATGCAACTGTTGTAGCACTTGTATCTAATGGTGAAAGAAAAGATTTTGTTGAAGCAGGTGACGCAATTCTCGTTCTTGACAAAACTTCTTTTTATGCTGAAAGTGGCGGACAATCAGGCGATAAGGGTGTAATCACAATCGGGGAGAGCACATTTGAAGTTGCTAACACAACAAAAGACGCTGATGGTGTTGTTCTTCATCATGGTACACTCACAGGTGATGCTGTCAAGGTTGGCGACATAGCAACAACCACATATAATGAAGAAAACAGAAAAGCAACAATGCGTAACCATACATCTGCACACCTTCTTCAAGCAGCACTTCGTTCTGTTCTTGGTACTCATGTTGAACAGGCAGGTCAACTTGTAGATGCTAATGAAGTTCGTTTTGACTTTACTCATTTCACAGGTATGACTGGTGAAGAGCTCAAAGCAGTTGAAGACCTTGTTAATGAAGAAATTCTTAATGCAACAGAAATGCTTATTAAAGAAATGCCTATTGATGAAGCAAAGGCTATGGGCGCAATGGCTCTCTTTGGTGAAAAATATGGTGATGTTGTCCGTGTAGTAAAAGCAGGGGACTTCTCAACAGAACTTTGCGGTGGTACTCACGTTGACAACACAGGAAAAATCGGTCTTTTCAAGATTGTTTCTGAATCTTCAGTTGCAGCGGGTGTAAGACGTATTCAAGCTGTAACAGGTAAAAATGTTCTTAAATATATTGACGAAAAGAATAGTCTTCTCTACTCAACAGCAGAATGTTTTAAAGTAGGTAATGTGTCTGCACTTCCACAGAAGGCAATTGCAGTAGCAAACGACCTTAAAGCAAAGGATAAAGAAATTGAAAAACTCAAAGCAGAAATCAACTCATTCAAAACTGCAGGTATTATGGCAGGTGCAGTTGATGTGAATGGTGTTCAACTTGTAGTTTACTATGCAGGTGAGCTTGATGCTAACGGACTTCGCTCTATGGCTGAAACTGCAAGAGATTCTGCACCTAACACAGTTGCTGTTATCGCAGGTTCAAACGCAGAAAAGGGTACTTGTTCATTTGCTTGTGCTTGTGGTAAGGATGCAATTGCTAACGGTGCTCACGCAGGTAATATTGTTCGTGAAGTAGCAAAGGTTGCAGGTGGCTCAGGCGGTGGAAAACCTGATATGGCTATGGCTGGTGGTAAAGAAATTGCAAAAATTGACGATGCTTTAATATCAGCAAAAGAAATTCTTGCATCAATGGTTAAATAAGGAGAATTTATTATGGATTGTCTTTTTTGTAAAATCGCAAATGGTGAAATTCCATCAAACAAGGTTTATGAGGACGATAAAATTCTCGCATTCCGCGATATTGCTCCACAAGCAGATGTTCACGTGCTTGTGATTCCCAAAGACCATGTAGCAAGTAGTGCGAACGATATTAATATGGAAAATTGCGAAATTGTTGGTTATATATTCGCAAAAATTCCTGAAATCGCTTCTCTTGCAGGTGTTGACAGTTACAGAATAATCAATAACTGTGGTGATAAGGCAGGACAAACTGTGAAACACATCCACTTCCACATTTTAAGTGGGGATAACCTTTCAGAAAAACTTATATAAAATTAATGGCGGAAGTTAAACTCCCGCCATTTTATTTTGCAAATTTGAATTTGTCAGGTTTTTTGAAAGAGAAAGGGCGAAAGAAAAAACATTTCATTTGGTATTGCTATTGTTATTTATTTCCTTTTATGATAAAATGATAAGGATATATATTTAAAGGGGATTTTGCAATGAGTATTTTTAGTAAAATCGTTGGAAAAGCTTTTGCAATTGGCGAAAGATTTATAAGTGGCGTTTCTCAGGAAGAGGCTCAACAGGCTTTGGGTGAAGTGACAATTACTGACGGAATGCCTGAACTTTTGCGCCGTGCAGCAGCAGAATCAGCAGTTCTTCTCAAAAATGATGGCGTTCTTCCATATAAGGCAGAAAATAAAGTTTCTGTTTTTGGTCGCGGACAAATCGACTGGTTCTTCACTGGCTATGGTTCCGGTGGTGATGTTAAAAAGCCTTATGGTGTAAATCTTATTGACGGGCTTAAAAATTGCGAAAAAATCAATGTTAACGAAGATTTGGCAGATACATATTCAAAGTGGGCAGAGAAAAACCCAATTGACCACGGCTTCTGGGGACATTGGCCACGCTATTATCCTGATATGGAACTTACAGATGATATTGTAAAGAATGCGTCTGAAAATAGTGATAATGCGATTTTCATTATCGGTCGTTCATCAGGTGAAGACCGTGAAAATGCTCTTGAAAAAGGTAGTTTTTATCTTACAGATAACGAAAAGAAGAGTCTTGACCTTATTACAGAATATTTTGATAAAGTAACAATTCTTCTCAATATCGGTAGCATTATCGATATGGAATGGGTTGAAGATTATGACGACAAAATTGGCGCAATTATGATTGTTTGGCAGGGTGGTATGGAAAGTGGTAACGCTATTGCAGATTTGCTCTGCGGTGATGTTACACCAAGTGGTAAACTTCCTGACACAATTGCAGAAGAATATGACGATTATCCATCTTCAAAGAATTTTGGGCATAAAGAATTCAACGAATATGAAGAAGATATTTATGTAGGTTATCGTTATTTCGAAACATTCAAGAGAAGTGATGTGCTTTATCCATTCGGTTTTGGTTTGTCTTATACTGATTTTGAAATCAAGTTCAAAAAGGCAAAGCAGACTAAAAAGAATGTGACAGTTGAATTTTCAGTTAAGAATATCGGCAAAGAATACAGCGGTAAAGAAGTTGTTCAGCTTTATGTGCAGAAACCAATCGCAAATCTTGGCAACCCTGCTCGTGAGCTTGTTGGTTTTGCAAAAACTGATGTTTTAGCACCTGGCAAGAGTCAGAAACTTGAAATTGTTATTCCAAATTCTGCGTTCGCTTCTTATGACGACAACGGCGCAAGTGGATATGCACATTGCTATGTAATGGAAAAAGGCGAATATTCACTCTATCTTGGTAGCGATGTCCGCAGTGCACAAAAAGTGTGGAGCTATTATCAGGACGAAACTGTTGTAACAGAAGAACTTAAACAGGTTTCTGCTCCACAAGAAAAATTTGATAGATTTATCAACACAGAAAAAGGTCTTAAAAAAGAAACTGTTAAATGCCGTGAATATGACCTTCGTCATATTATAATTGAGAAACTTCCACAGCCTGTAATCACAACAGGTGATAAGGGTTATAAGCTCAAAGATGTTAAAGATGGCAAAATTTCAATGGAAACTTTTGTTGCTCAACTTGACCTTGACGAGCTTGAAGCAATTTCTCGTGGTGCTTATAAAATGGATTCACCTTTGGGTGCTCGTGGTAATGCAGGTGCTTTGGGTGGTGTAACAGAGAGTCTTCGTGATAAGGGTGTGCCAGCAGTAATCACAACTGACGGACCTTCAGGTATCAGACTTTTATCATATTGCTCACTTATTCCAATCGGCACAGCATTTGCTTGCTCATTTAATACTGACCTTGTGAAAGAGGTTTATGCTCTTATCAGTAAAGAAATGAAAGATAAGGGTAGCGACATTCTTTTAGCACCGGGTATGAATATTCACAGAAGTCCACTTTGTGGTAGAAATTTTGAATATTATTCAGAAGACCCATATCTTTCAGGTGTAATGGGTGCTGCTGCAGTTGAGGGTATTCAAACTTGTGGTGGTGCAGCTTGTCCTAAACACTATGCTTGTAACAACCAAGAATTTAATAGAACTCATAACGATTCAAGAGTTTCTGAAAGAGCACTTCGTGAAATCTATCTTAAAGGTTTTGAGATTTGTGTTAAAACTGCAAATCCAAAAACAATTATGACATCTTATAACAAGATTAACGGTGTTTGGGGACATTACAACTATGAACTTTGCCAAAGAGTTCTTCGTGATGAATGGGGCTTTAAGGGCATGGTTATGACAGACTGGTGGATGCGTTCATCAGAATGTCCTGAATTTCCAAGTCTTCACGACCAAGCATATCGTGTTCGTTCATCAGTTGATGTGCTCATGCCGGGTGGCAAGCGCACAGGTAAAGAAAAACCTGACGGAACATTGCTTAAAACATTCGGTAAGACAGACGGTATCACATCAGGCGAAATGCAGAGAACTGCAATGCGTGTGCTCAACCTTTGTCTTGATTATATTGACTAATTTTAAAGGGACGGATTATATCCGTCCTTTTCTCTTGTAATAAATTTGTCCATATTTTCATATTCATTACTAACATGTATAAATATGGAGGTTTATTATGATTACAGATGAGAAATCAATACACAAATTGCCACACAATATAATTATGGAAGACCGAAAGAAACTTTCTGTTTCAGGGGTTACTGATATTGATTCTTTTGACGAGCAGACGATTGTTGCAATAACCGATTTAGGAGAACTCACTATTCGCGGTTGGAATTTGCACATAACAAGGCTCAATCTTGAACAGAGTGAATTGATGGTTGACGGTGAAATTTCATCACTCACTTATACTGATGTGCGACCAAAAGCACAGGGCTTTTTCTCAAAGGTATTAAGATGACGGATTATATTTATTCTTTAAGTCTTGCTGAGCAGACGAAAGGCTTTTTGCTGTCATTGGGCTTTGGCTTTTTGATGGGAATACTCTATGACCTTGTGAGAATTGTGAGAATCAGTATTTCAAAAAGAAAAACTGCAATTATCGTCTTCGATTTGATATATTGTGTTTTTCTTGGGTTTTGCTCATATATCTTCTTTCTTGTTGTGAATGAAGGGGATATTCGTGCATTTTTGCTGTTGGGTGAAGGCATAGGATTTGCAATTTATTACTTCTCGTTGGGTGTTGCGGTGTTTACTGCAAGTGAGAAAATAGTAAACACCACAAAAAAGATAATATTAAAAGTTTTAAAAATCATTTTATTCCCATTTACTTGGCTTTTTAAAAAATTTAAAACTCTTTTGGAAAAATTTTCAAAGAAATGGCATAAAAAGGGTAAAAAGATTAAAAATAAATCAAAATTTCACTTGAAACTGCATAAGCACTTGTTGTATAATCAAAGTGTTAGAATGGTGACAAACGTAGTTTCACAAGAAAAGGAAGTGTAATAAATGGCAAGAACAAAAGCAAAGGGGTCAAAACGCGTTCAACCAAAGAGCTTTATTCTCACATTGGGTCTTGTTTTGCTCATTGGCTATTTTGTGATTACTTTTATTGGACTTCAACTTGACATCAGAGAACAACGAGCAGAGTTGAATGATAAAAACGCTGCATATCAGCAACAGCTCAAAGAAAACGAAAGACTAGAGTCAATCGTTGCAAGTGAGGATAAAAGTTCATATATTGAACAAGTTGCTCGTGAGAAATTGGGCTTTGTTATGCCGGGTGAAAAAGTGTTCTACGATGTAACACCGGGAGCATAAAGCGAAAGCTTTAATTGGGGAGGATATGCAGTTATATGCAGATAGACATCGGTTCTATTTATGATGGAACAGTGACAGGTTTGACTAAATTCGGAGCGTTTGTTAAGCTCGAAGATGGAACAACAGGAATGGTACATATTTCTGAGGTTTCAAATGAGTATGTTAATGACATCTCTGAACATCTTGCCGAAGGTGACAAGGTTAAAGTCAAGGTTATTGAAATTAATGAAAAGGGCAAAGCAAGTCTTTCAATCAAAAAGGCTATGCCTGAACCAGAAAAACCAAAATTTGAGAAAAAACCAAGACCACAGAAAAACACAAATCGTGGTTGGCAGGGCAAACCACAGGAAGAACAGTCAAGCCCAATGTCTTTTGAAGATATGATGGCAAAGTTTAAGGCTCAAAGTGAAGATAAAATGAGCGACATTAAACGCAGTACTGACAGACGTGGCGGTGGTAGCAACGGCTATCGTAGAGGTTCAAAATAAAAAACGGGGCAGTAAATACTGCCCTTTTTTGTTAAGGTAGTGACATAATGAGAGAAATCAAAGCAGAGCAAATAACAGAAACAATCGCAAAACTTTGCATTGAAGCAAACAAAATTTTGCCAGATAGTCTAGTTGGTTGCATTTCTTGCGGATATAAAAACGAAGAAAAAGATTTGCCAAAAAACATTATGGGTGATTTGCTTTTAAATCTCAATTGTGCAAAAGAATTGGATATTCCAATTTGTCAGGACACAGGTATGGCTGTTGTTTTTGCAGAAATTGGTCAGGATGTGCACATAATTGGTGATTTTGAAGACGCAATCAACGAGGGCGTGCGAAAAGGTTATGTTGACGGGCTTTTGAGAAAATCAATTGTGTTAGACCCCCTTGAAAGAGTGAATACTGATGACAACACACCTGCAGTTATTCACACTCGTCTTGTGTCGGGGGATAAAATAAAACTCACAGTTGCGCCAAAGGGTTTCGGCAGTGAGAATATGAGCAGAATTAAAATGTTCACACCATCTGCAACAAAAGAAGATATAATGGATTTTGTTGTTGAAACGGTAAAAATCGCAGGGGGGAATCCTTGTCCGCCAATTGTGTTGGGCGTTGGTATCGGTGGCGATTTCGAATCTTGCGCACTTCTTTCAAAAAAAGCACTCTGTAGAGATGTCGGGGTGAGAAATTATAAAGAGTTATATGCCCAGATGGAAAAAGAACTGCTTGATAGAATAAATGAAACCAATATTGGTCCACAGGGCTTTGGGGGCAAGACAACTGCTCTGGCTGTTAACATTGAAACTGCACCAACTCATATTGCAGGACTTCCCGTTGCAGTTAATGTTGGATGCCATGTAACTCGTCACAAAACGGCGATTTTGTGAAATATTTGTAAAAATTAAATAAAAATTTAATAAACTACTTTATTTTTCTGTGCACTTGTGATATATTATAAATGGGATAAGAAAAAATCCCAATTATAAACGCAAAGGAGATGTCGTTGTGAATATCACTATTATCGGACGTAAATGTACACCAAGAGAAAGCTTTAAAGCAAGAGCCGAAGAAAAACTTTTAAAAGTTGAGAAATTCTTTGGACCTGACGCAACGGCTAAAATCACTGCAACAGTTGAAAAGAATGTGAAAATTTGTGAAATCACACTTACAAGAAAAGGCATGATTTTCCGTGCGCAAGAACGCAGTGATGATTTAGAAGATGCACTTGATAATTGCGTTGATTCTCTCATTCGTCAAATCAGAAAGAACAAAACAAGACTTGAAAAGAAGCTTCGTGATATTTCTTTCGATGATGCTTTGGGCGATGTGGCAGATGAAGACGAAATCGAGGTTGTGAGAACAAAAACAGTTGTTTTAAAACCTGAAACTGTTGAAGAAGCAATTTTGCAAATGAATCTTATAGGTCACATGTTCTATATGTTCAGAAATGCAGAGAATGACCAGATTTGCGTGGTTTATAAAAGAAATGACGGAGGCTATGGCCTCATCGAACCCGAGATTGAATAAAATAAAATACAGCGGGGCGTTTGCCCCGCTTTTTTAATAGGAGAAAGATATGAAAAAGGCATTAAAAATCATAATTCCAATAGTTGCAGTTTTGTTGGCAACTGTAATAATTGTTTTCTCAGTATTTTTTGATAAGATTTTCTGGAACACAGATGGTTTCATAGAAAAGTCACAAACAGCTGATTTAACAATCACAATTAATGAAGACGAAAAAGGTAGAGTGCTTGATGGCTTTGGCGCTTCTGCTTGCTGGTGGTCACAGATTGCAGGCAAGAGTGAAAACGGCGAAGAGATAATGAAACTTCTTTATAGCAAAGATGGTTTAGGACTCAATATTTATCGTTATAACATTGGTGCAGGCTCTGCTGACAACCCAAACACAAAAATAACTGACCCTTGGCGCAAAACAGAAAGTTTTTATGTTTACAATGAAGCAACCGGCAAATATGAATATGACTTTACCCGTGACGCAAACGCACAAAAAATGCTTGATTTGGCACTTTCTTATGGCTGTATTGATACGGTTGTGCTTTTTGCAAACTCACCACATTATTCAATGACTCTCAACGGCAAGGCTTATGGTAACGAAAACTGGTGGGTTAGTAACCTTCCACAAGAAAATTATGAGGCTTATGCTGAATATTTCTGCACAATTGCAGAATACTTTATCAAAAAAGGCGTACCTGTTAAATACATAAGTCCAATTAACGAGCCAAACTGGTCTTGGGGACAAGCAAGCGTAAACCAGAGTCAAGAGGGTTGTTTCTATAATTCAGAAGATATTTATGGCGTTTATCGTGCATTTGTGAAAGAGATTAAAGAAAGAAATCTTGATGTTAAACTTTCAGGTCCTGAATCAGGTGAAATAGGATTTAGACTTTATGAGTGGTTCGAATATCTTTATAATGATGCAGAAATTCGTCCTTATCTTGGCAATTTGTCATATCATAGTTATTGGTCAGACGAGCAGTTACATAATAAAATCGGTCTTGGCAAATGGATAGAAGAAAAAACACCTGATATAACAGTTGAAATGTCAGAATGGTGCCATCTCCCATGCACAGCGCCAATAGATTCTATTGACGGTGCACTTCTTCAAGCAAGAACGATGGCAAACGATTTGAATTTCAGCAATATCAATTCGTGGACAGCTTGGGTTGGTGTAAATGGTATCGGAATTGGTGAAGATGGCAAAAAATATTCTGACGGACTTTTGGCAGGTAACGCAGATTTAAGTGAATTTGAAATTGCAATGAGATATTATGCAGTTGCACATTTCAGCAAGTTTATTCCTGTGGGTAGCACAAAAATTCAGTCAGAAAAGAATATAAACGATGTGACAAAGGTAGAAGAAACAAATGAAAACGGTGAAAAAATCACAACTGTTACAAAATATCTTGTGAACACAGTTTCATATCTCATACCTGATGGCAAAATCGTGACCGTTGTTGTAAACGAAGGCGTTGAGAGAGCATTAAATCTTAAAGTTGACCGTGACAATATGACAGTTTATACAACAACACAGGAAAAACAGATGGAAGAAACCTATAAAGGCGCAAAAACCGAAATCACACTTCCCGAAAAGAGCATTACAACAATTATTTTTGAATAAATAAGGCAAAAGCAGAGAATTTTGTTCTCTGCTTTTTATTGTTTAAATTTGAATTTATCGGTCTCTTTTAAAATATATTTTGTTAATATCGGCGATGTTTGTAGGGGACGATGCCCACATCGTCCCGAAAGGTGAGACTCATCCGCCCCTACATTTGTGGTTTCTATTAATTATATCTATAATTGCAACGCAGTTCCGACACTCTGCACTCTGCACTTTGCACTCTGCGTTCTGTTCTACAAACCCCAATTTATCTAACTCTTTTTTATCAAAATTTTTTATTGTATAATCTTAATTTGTGATATATAATGGAGAAAAAGGGGAGTGGAATATGAACACCGAAAAAGTTAAATCAAAAGAGAGCAAACAGTTAACAAGACTTAATAAAACAAAGGCGAAGGGTAATTATAAAGGCTATTTTTTCGTGCTTATAATGCTCATTGCTGTAGTAAATATTCTTGACGAAGTTACAAGTAACTTAACCGTTACAGTTCAATCATCATTTGTCACAGAATTCTTTGTGAATAACCCATTTTTGGGCAAGTTTTATACATTCCAAGAGGGTTTGGCACTTCATTCAACTGTTGGCGTTTTCACTTATGTTTTAGGGCTTATAACTCCATTCTATAAGGCTCTCGCAGATAAATGGGGACGCAAGCCATTGTTTGTGCTTTCAACTTTGGGTATGGCGACAGGACTTTTGGTAATCCATTTGTCAACAAGCTACATAATGTTCCTTGTGGGCTTTGCTATAATCAGTTTCTTTATGGGACACGATATTCAGATTATATATATTCTTGAAGAAGCACCACGCAAGCACCGTGCAAAGATTTATAGTTTCTTGAAAAGCTTTGGCATTTTAGGTGTTATTCTTATTCCAACACTTCGTGATATTTTGATGGGTGATGACGCTACTCGTTGGCGCGAAATCTTTTTAGTGCCTGCAGTTTTAGGTTTTATTGCTGTGCTTCTAGTCATTCTTTTTGCAAAGGATACAAAGGTGTTTATAAGTGAAAGAATTGCTTATCTCTCACGTCCTTATGAAGAAAGACAAGCCGAGAAAGAGTTGCAGAAACAACAAAAACAGGCTCAACGAAATCAGTCTGGTGTATTTAATGGCATTAAATATATATTTGCGAATAAAGACACAAAAATGCTCATTATTTCACACATTATATTCGACTCTGCAATGCCTGCAATAGCGCTCTATTTTGAGTCTACAATGCATGAGGTGGGAATGAGCACATCTGACATAACAAAAGCACTCTTTATGGTGCCCGTGGTTTATGCTACAATTACATTCCTTTCAGGTTTTATTGCAGATAAGCTTGGTAGAAAAGTGACAGTTACAGGATTTTCAACAACCTGCGTAGTTGGATATACACTCTTTGTTGTGGGTATTCTCTTTGGTTGGAATCCATATTTAATCGGTGCATTTGCGGGTCTTTATCAAGGCTCATATTGGATTGGTCGCGATTACATGAATGTTATGATGACCGAAAAAGTGCCAACCGATATTCGTGCTTCTGTTGTTGGCGGTGAAGGACTTTTAGTTATTATTGGTCTTGTAGTTGGTTATGTACTTGCAGTTGTGGGCATGATTTTCTTCCCAATTTGGTGGGTCTGCCTTGCAATTTCAGTTGTTGCAGTTTCAGTTGCAGCAGTAATGTTTGCATTGAAGGTTAAAGAAACCAAAGGTGTAAATCTTGATGAAATAGAATAATATAAGTTTGAGTTTGTCTAACAGATTCGAACCACACCAACATAACAAACCGAAATTATCAAGGAGGGTAACTATGAATAGAAAAGAAATTAGGCTTTCTTCCATTAAAATCGTAGCAGTCGTATTGATTGGGCTTGCCTTAGCGTTATTTTCGTTTTTTGCAATCGTTACAATAATTGACGGATTTGTAACGAAAGAAAAGACACCATATCTTTATGGGAGTTATACGCCATACCGTGAGCTTCTTGTTATTGGTATTTGTATTGTAGTTTTCGTTTTGATGCTCTTATTTAACATGCACATTAAGCGTAAATGGCTTTCTGCCTTGGTAAACATAATTGTTATCATAGCACTGTGTAATCCGTTTACTTTTGTTTTATGCCTCATTGGGATTCCAACAACTGTAAATTACTATACGATTGAAAGTGAAGCTGACTTCAACCAGTGCGCAGATGATATGGGAATCGATTTTAGTAATTTCCCAAGGTACAACGAATTTGATGAGCAGAATGTTCGATTTGTTGGTAAAGTTGATTCTGGATTTTTCTTTTATCAATCTATCACCGCAATCGTAAAATATGAAAGCCTTGAACAATGCGAGGCGGACTACAACGCTTACATAGAGTCGCATCAGTTTTTGGAAGAACCTGTTATAGACTCCGATGGCGATTACCTTATTGCCGCACCTGAGTTTCGTTACGAAGGAATTTTATTTAAGGTTGTAACCGAAGGAGAAGAAGATTATTTTCCTAAGCGAACATATATGATTGGTATTGATAGAGACAACTCCACGCTGTACTACCTTTATCTTGATGACCACGATTTAGATTTAATAGCATGGCCAGATGCGCAAGACCTTGAGGGCGAGATGGGAAAGTACATTGCGGACCAGTTTAATCTTGGCAAATAAAACACATTTAGAGATGGAAATTGTTTTTATTTCATAAATTCCAATTTATCGAACTCTTAGATAATAAAAAAGAACTCCCGATGGGAGTTCTTTTTTATTATCTTTATTGATGCTCTTCGTTAAGCACTTGCATTGTAACTTCTTCTCTTGCTTCGTGTGCATATTTGTCTTGATAATAGCTTTCCTGAGTGCAATCAAATGTGCCATCAGGACTTACTGTAATCATTGTGCAACCACGCTGTGAGCCGAGTGAACTGATTCTCAAATATGCAAGATAGTCAATGCTCATACCATATGTAAGACGAATACCCTTATATTCAATTGAGAAGTTGTTAACATGGTCGTGACCACAGAAGGTACCGTGCTTTCCGCCAAGCTCTAACATTGTTTCAAAGAGAGTGTCAGGAATTGCGCTGCTATAAACGACATCACCTGATTCACCTGCAGTGCCATAGATAAGTTTAACGTTTTCTGTGTCTTGATAGCCGTTTTCTGCATATTCAAACCAAGCGTCACCATATTCAGCAATAGGAATATGGAAGAAGAGCAATGTGTTAAGCTTTTTAAATTTCTCATTAAGCTCGTCTTTGTTGTCGAGAGTAGCAATAAGGTTTTTGTTATATTCGTTATTTTTCTCAACAGTTGACTTATACCACTCTATCTGGTCTTTGTGAATATTGTCATATTCCCAAGCGAGTGTTTCAATCAAGCCTTCACCTGTATATGCATTTGAGTCGATTGTGAAAATTGACTGAGTAATAATTCCCTGTGAGTTTTTAACATTGATAACGCTGTTGCCACATCCATAAAGGTCGTTGTTATCCTGATATAAGCAATACTTAAAATCAGGGTTAGAATAAAATTCTGAAACTTCTTCTCTTGTGTATGTGCTATAAAATTCAGAATCGTGGTTACCGAAAGTAACTGTCCAATAAACACCAAGGGTTTCCATCAATGTTGCAAAGGTTTCGTGAGGTGGAAGATTATTGAAAGCGCCAGATTGATATGGCACAGGATAAGCAATATCACCTGTAATCACTACAAGGTCAGGCTTTTCAACCCTAATCATCTGTGCAACAGCATTCATAGCAAGTGTGTCATTCTTTTTAGGAATCCAACCACCACCGAGGTGCACATCAGTGAGATGCATAATCTTCAATTCTCTGTCTGTTGTAAAGGTCCAGTTGCCCTCTGCATCTTTTTCAGGAATCAACTGATTTTCAATGCTGACTGGCTCAAAGGATGCTGCATATTCAATCATTTTCTTGTTGTAACCCTTGTTTGCAATTGCACTAAAGCAAGCAAAAACAAGAATAAGGCAAAGAATAACAGCAATAATCTTTAAGAACACTTTTAAGATTTTCTTCAACTTCTTTTTCATAAATAAATCCCCCGTTATTTTTTATATTAATGAAATTACCCACAAAATTATAAACCAGAGTGGTGGAATAATCAAAGCAGGTAACATATTAAGTGTTTTGAGATTTTTGATTTCGAGAATTGCAAGTCCCGAAGACGCTATAAGGAAACCACCCACAACGCTGATTTCACACATAAGCTCAGGGCTCATAAATTCACCTAAAAATGTTGCAAGCAAATAAATTGAGCCTTGCCAACAGAAAAGCACAGGTGCTGCCAAGGCAATGCCAATGCCATAAGTTGATGCTAACACCATACTTGTTACAAGGTCAAGAGTGGCATTTGTGAAAAGATATGTATGGTCGTTATAAAGTGCAGAGTTTATAGGACCCAGAATCGATAAACTACCGATACAGAAAAGAAGAATTGCAGTTGAAAGCCCTTTGCCCAACTCACTCTTGCCCTTTTTCTCGGTGAGAGAATTAAACTTTTTATCAAGGTCGAGTATATTGCCGAAAAGTGAGCCGAGAGCAAGAGAAACAATAAACAAAACGGGATATTTACTATTCGGCATATTCTGCACAACTGAATTAATGCCGATACCCGCCGCCGCAAGTCCCATTGCATTCATAAGGCATTTTGTATATTTCTCTTTAATTCCTTTTTTGAGTAAACTGCCAACAACGCTACCAATGAGAATGGTTGAAGTGTTTACAATTGTACCAATCATTTTAATCACCTTGTTTAGATTTGTTTATACTGTCAATGGATTCAAAAATCTCTTTTAATGTGTCAAGAGAATTCTGATTATCCAACTTTTTAACATTAATGCTCTTTTTACCCTTTTGAGTCACGCTAATTCTTCCACGAAGAATTGATGACAAATCAAGCACCAAAGACGCGTCAATATCTTCACAGTAGAGTGCGATTATATCACCACGCTGACCAATTTCAAAAATTCCCATTGATGCTGCCGTATTTCTGCAAAGGGACACTTCGATAAGCCCTTCAACTGATGGTGGCACATCACCAAAACGGTCGCGAAGTTCATCACGCACATCTTCTGCATCTTGGAATGTGCGAATATCTGCAATTCTTCGATAAACTGTGAGCCTTTGTGAAAGAGCAGAAATATATTGGTCGGGGATATGCGCATTAATTTGAAGGTCAATGAGACATTCTTTTTGCTTTGTTTTTTCACCTTTTTCTTGACTTATGGCTTCACTTAACAGTTTCATATACATATCATAACCCACGGCAGCAAGATGTCCGTGCTGTTGTGCACCAAGTAAGTTGCCTGCACCACGAATTTCAAGGTCGCGCATTGCGATTTTAAAGCCCGAGCCGAATTCTGTATATTCGCGGATTGCTTGAAGTCGTTTGTATGCCACTTCTGATAAGTTTTTATCCCGTTTATATGTGAGATATGCACTTGCCCTTCTTGCACTTCTTCCCACACGACCACGCAACTGATGAAGCTGCGCAAGACCTAATTTGTCAGCATCTTCAATAATGAGAGTGTTAGCGTTTGGCACATCAACACCCGTTTCAATAATTGTTGTGCAAACGAGAATATCAATTTCACTGTTCATAAGGTCGCGCCAGATTTCGCTCAATTCTTCTTCATTCATTTTGCCGTGAGCTGTTCTAATTCGCGCGTCAGGCAAGAATTCTTGAATGGAGAGTGCAACGCCGTCAATGGTTTCAACACGGTTATGCAAGAAATAAACCTGACCACCACGACGAAGTTCTTTTTCCATAGCCTCGCAAAGTAGTGCCATATTGTGTTCAACAACATAGGTCTGCACAGGAAAACGGTCGGACGGCGCTTCTTCAATAACTGACATATCACGAATGCCCGACATTGCCATATTAAGTGTTCGTGGAATCGGTGTAGCAGAGAGTGTGAGTACATCGACACCTGGGAACATTTCTTTGAGTTTCTCTTTTTGAGCAACGCCGAAACGCTGTTCTTCGTCAACGATTAAAAGTCCCAAATCCTTGAATTTGACATTCTTTGAAATGAGAGAATGAGTACCCACAACAATATCAATAAAGCCAGAGTTTATACTCTTGATTATTTTTGAACGCTGTGTAGGGGTGCGGAATCGTGAAAGCATTTCTGCTTCTATCGGGAACCCTTCAAAACGCTTTAAAATAGTCTGATAATGTTGAAGTGCAAGGATGGTAGTAGGCACTAAAATCGCACATTGTTTACCGTCTGCAATACATTTGAAAACGGCTCTGAGTGCCACTTCGGTCTTGCCAAAGCCAACATCACCACAAAGAAGACGGTCCATTGGATATGGCTTTTCCATATCGTTTTTGATTTCGTCAATACTGCGTAACTGGTCGCCTGTTTCTTCAAATGGAAAACGGCGTTCAAAGTCGGTTTGCATATCAATATCAGGTGAGAATGCATAACCCTCACTGTGCAAACGCTGTGAATAGAGTTTAATAAGTTGGTCTGCCATATCTTTGACGGCAGAACGAACTTTGCTTCGTGTCTTTTCCCATTCGCCACCACCAAGACGGTTGAGCTTTAATGCCTTGCCATCGTCTTCGTGTGGACCAATATATTTTGATACCAAATCAAGTTGAGTGACGGGTACATAGAGCACATCACTCTTTGCATATTTGATTTTGATATAGTCTTTTATAATTTTGTTTGCTTCAAGTTGAGTGACACCGTCAAAAATACCGATACCGTGAATTGAATGTACGATATAGTCACCTTTTTTTAATTCATCAAGAGAGTGAATTGTGTCCCTAGCCTTGAAACCTGTGTTTCGTCTTTTTGCCTTGGACTGATAAACCTTCGAATATGTGAAAACATAGAGCTTTTCTCGTGGGAATGAAAATCCCGATGTAAGTGACCCTGAAAGCACACAAACAGCACCCTTTGGGAACTTTGCAGGAATATGTGAGAAATAAACTGATGTGAAATCTTCGTCGTTTAATGTTTCAGCAAGATTTTTGGCGCTTTTTTCAGTACCTGCAAAGACAATAACTGTGCTGTCCTTTGAAAGTACGGGTTTTAAGTCATCCATAAGCACATCAAGTTTGCCGTTCCAAATCGGCAGAGTGCCACCATTGAATGTGGTGAGCGATTTAACAGGTGTGTCAAAACTACCACGAGCAAAATTGTCAACATAAGTTGCACCGAATTGCTCATATTTTTCCACTAATTCATTGAATGTGAGAGTGAATTTGTCAAGCCCCTTGCAAAGTGTACCATCTTCAACGCAAGCCTTGATGTCTTCGTATAAAAGTTTCTGTGAAGATGAAACTTTTTCTTTGATTCCACCCGTTTCAAAGCAGAAAAGAAGATAATCTTTTGCATAGTCAAAAATTGTAGCAGGGGAATAGATAAGTGGCAAATATTTGTCAGCAGAGCCAACGGACAAACCACCTTTAAGACGGTCAATATCTCCGTAGAGCTTTTCACGGATAATATCAGTTTTCTTACCCCTTATTGAGCTTGCAAGTTTATCGATTTTCTCTATTAAATCAACATGATTATCAATGATAATCTCTTTTGATGGTGCAATTAAAATCTCATCAATGTTAACTGTTCTTCGTTGAGAAACAATGTCAAAACGGCACATTGTGTCAACTGTGTCACCCCAAAGTTCAATTCGAACGGGTTCTTCGTCGTCAGGGGAGAAAAAGTCAACAATACCACCACGGACAGAAAATTGCCCAACACCCTCAACTGCGTCAACTCGGGTATATCCTGCACAGTTTAAAGACATAATTATATTCTCGAGTGTTGTTTCTTCGTTTTTCTTTAACAGAACGGACTTTTGTCTTAAAATCTCAGGTGGTACGGTGTATGAAACCGATGCTTCTGCACTTGCAACTACAATGTCTATACGATTATCGAGCATTCGTCTTAAAACTTTAATTCGTTTTTGCTCATATTCATAACTTTGTGAGTCAGTTGTATAAAAAGAAAAACTGCGTGACGGATATTGCAAAGCAGACATGCCAAAAGCGGTCAAATCTTCACAAAGTCGTACAGCAGTTGCATCGTCGGGCACGACAACAAGGGCCTTTTTTTCAAGACCCCCCACTAACGCAGAAATGATGTGTGCTTTTTGCACGGGGGTTAATCCCAAAACACCTTGTGGCAGAAAACCTTTTTTAATACTGTTTTCTACACCTTGAAATTCTGCAGAATTTTTAATTGAATTTGCAAATGCGGACATAGTTTTTTGCCTCAACTGTTATATAAGTTCATTGCCTTTTCTATGTTGTTATCGAGCAATAATTCAAGTGCCTTGCAAGCGTTTTCAAGTGCAGGCTCAAGTGCTTTTTGCTCGTCTTTTTTAAATTCAGAAAGTACCCAGTCAGCAAGGTCAAAGTCAGGGTGAGGCTTTTTGCCACAACCAACCTTGATTCGTGGAAATTGGTCAGAATTTAAATGATAAATAATACTCTTTATTCCGTTGTGACCACCATCAGTGCCTTTTCTTCTAATGCGAAGTTTGCCCACATCAAGAGAAATGTCATCATAAATTACAACAACCTTTTCTGCGGGGATTTTATAAAATGATGCACATTCTCTAACGGCTTCACCACTGTTATTCATAAAGGTCTGTGGTTTCATTATAATTAGGCGATGACCATTTATATTTGTGTCACAAATGAGTGATTTGAATTTAAGTCTGTCAATTCTAAAATTTAATTTATCTGAAAGCATATCCAAGCACAAAAAACCTGCATTGTGTCGGGTGAGAGTATATTTGTTGCCGGGATTTCCAAGTCCCACAACAAGATATTCAGGTGCACCCGTTGGGCTTGTGCTTGTCTGTCTTCTGAATTTGTTGAACATATCGTGTTTCCTTTATTTTGAATATTTATCTTTATGAGGTGAGAAGAGCCGAACCAAATACGGTTTTTGACGGCATCTTTTCGCCTATTCTTCGTTAAAAATCTTGTAATACGGCAGTATGACTGCGATTTTATGCCTTGAATAGACAAAAATCTCCTCGTCAAAAACTGCCTTGCACCGTAAATGCTTGAAATTAAGATGAATTTTTGCTTTTAAGACCGCAGATTTGCTGACGCAAATCAAGGGTGAAAAAGTGAAAATTCGCTAAAGTTCTGTATTTACGGCGTGTTTGGTTCGGCTTTTCTCACCTTGATTCGCCAACCGATTTTGTTGACTTGCTTTGCTCTTGCAATTCCAAGTGAATCTTCGGGAATATCGTCTGTGATTGTTGAACCTGCAGCAGTATAAGCACCGTCGCCAATTGTTACAGGAGCTACAAGGTTTGTGTTGCAACCGATAAAGCAGTCGTCACCAATAATCGTGCGGTGTTTGTTTCTGCCGTCATAATTGACTGTAACCGTGCCACAACCAAAGTTTACGCGTTTGCCAACATCAGCGTCACCCACATAGGTAAGGTGAGAAACTTTTGTGCCCTCGTCAATTTTTGAGTTTTTAACCTCAACGAAGTTGCCAAGATGAACATTTTCACCAATAACTGAGTTTGGTCGAATATGCACAAAAGGACCAATATCAACGCCACTCTTGACAATTGACTGATAGCATTGCACATTGTTAAGCTTTGCATTGTCTTCAATAATACTGTCACTGATAATTGAGTTAGGGCCGATTATACAGCCCTTGCCGATTTTTGTTTTGCCCTTGATAATTGTGTTAGGCAAAATCTGAGTATCAATACCGATTTCAACGCCTGGCTCAATAATAACACCATCACAGAAAGGAATATTAACACCTGCAGAAAGGTGAAATTCAATCTCTTGCATTTTGGCATATGTGTTGAGCTCCATAAGCTGAAGACGATTGTTTGCACCAAGAATAATGTCAGAACGTGGGGCAAAGAAGGTGTCTGCCTTTGCGCCTAATTCAATAAGAATTGAAACTGCATCAACAAGGTTATAATGTCCGTTTGCTCTTGGGGGAAGTTGATTTAAAATCGCTTTAAGCCTTGATGCTTTGAACCAGAATGTACCTGATGAGATTTCGTTTATTCTCTTAACATCACTATCTGCGTCTTGCTCTTCAATAATACCCATAAACTCCCTTGAAGAATTGCGGATAATTCGGCCATACCCAAAAGGTTTGTTAACAATAGCAGTAATGACTGTAATATCATTATCAGAAACAAGGTGAGAGTTGAATGCACCATGAATTGTGTTAGCATCAAGGAAAGGTGTGTCACCATTCAAAATGAGCACGTGCCCATCTTCTTCTGCAATTTCATTGATATATGGGAGTGCTTGCATAACAGCGTGAGCAGTACCAAGTGGGATTTCTTGCTCAACTGTATCAATTTTGTTGTTAGGGAATTCTTTTGCAAGATAATTCTTGATATATGTGTCTTTTGATGGAACAACTGTCACAATTTTTTTGATTCCTGCATTTACAACAGATGATGCAACACAGCCAACCAATGGTTTGCCCATAACCTCTGCCATAACTGATGGCATTCCTGATTTTAAGAGTGTGCCGGTAGCACCTGCCATAATAATTGCCAAGCCATTTTTACTCATAAAAATATACCCCCAACATAAAGTATATATAATCAGTTAAATATTATCATAAAACTAAAGGATTTTCAACATTTTTTTGAGTGTGCGTTTCATTGACAAAACAAGGCTAAAATGATATATTTAAATAGTTATAAACCTTTTTGGAGGAAGAAAAAGTGCTTTCAGTAATAATTCCGTCTTATAATGAAGAATTGAATATTGGACTTGCAGCAGAAACTGTTACAAAGCTTCTCAAAAATGAGAATATTCCTTGCGAATTGATTTTTGTTGACGACGGCTCAAAAGATAAAACTTTTGAGAAAATCTGTGAATGCAGTGAGAAATATAGTGAAGTTAAAGGGCTTACATTCAGTCGAAATTTCGGCAAAGAAGCAGCAATTTATGCAGGTCTTAAAGAGTCAAAGGGCGACTGTGCCGTTATTCTTGACTGTGATTTGCAGTTTCCACCTGAAAAAATTATCGAGATGTATTCACTCTGGCAAGATGGCTTTGAAGTCATTGAAGGCGTGAAATCTGACAGGGGTAACGAAGGCGTTTTCTATAAACTCTTTGCAAAGAGCTTTTATAAAATGATGAGTTATTTTATCGGCGTTGATATGCAGTCAACATCTGACTTTAAACTCATTGATAGAAAGGTTATCGACACACTTCTTTCATTGCCTGAAAGAAACACGTTTTTCAGAGCCCTTTCATTCTGGTCTGGGTTTAAATCAACCCAAGTTGAATTTCAAGTACGTGATAGAGCAAACGGAAAAAGTAAATGGAGTCTTAAAGGACTTACAAAATATGCAATTTCAAATGTAACATCATTCACAACTGCACCATTACAACTCATAACTGTTTTTGGTAGCATTCTTCTTTTATTCTTAGGTGGAATGTCAATTCAGACTCTTGTACGATTCTTTTTAGGGCAATCTGCAGAAGGTTTCACAACAGTTATTTTGCTCTTGCTTTTAATCGGTGGAAGTCTTATGATGGCACTTGGAATAATCGGTTATTATATCGCAAGAATTTATGAAGAAG
>JAZQWV010000079.1:0-39890 GCA_045632525.1 Candidatus Fimenecus sp. | reverse complement strand
TGTTGGAGTTGTAACCATATCAATTTCTGTGTAAACATCTGAAAGAGCTTTATCGAGCACTATCATACCAAAAATCGATGTACCTGCAGAAATGTTACCTGTTTTTGCTGCAACACTATTTGTTGCAACCATACCTGTACCTGCATCACCTTCTGGTGGGCAAAGTGGGCAACTTGCTTCTAATTCGCCTGTTGGGTCAAGAAGTAATGCTCCATCTTTTGTAAGAGTTCCTGCATTATCGCCTGCAAGTAAGATTTTTGGAAGAATATCAAGCAAATTGAATGAATATCCTTTTGATTTTACTAAAGCGTCAAACTGTTCAACCATTTTTTCGTCATAACAATTTTTTGTGCTATCAATCGGGAACATGCCTGCTGCTTCACCGATACCGATTACCTTCTCACCTGTGAGCATCCAATGAACATAACCTTCAAGTGTTGTAAGGAAATCAATATTAGGAAGATGGTCTTCCTTATTAAGCATAGCCTGATAGAGATGAGCTATACTCCATCTCTGTGGAATGTTAAATTTGAAAAGTTCTGTGAGTTCTGCTGAAGCCTTTTCTGTAATTGTATTTCTCCATGTTCTAAATTCAGCAAGTTGATTTCCATCTTTATCGAATGGAAGATAACCGTGCATCATTGCAGAAAAACCCATTGCTTTGAACTTTGTAAGTTTTACGCCATATTTTTCTTCTACATCTGCTTTTAAGTTTTTATAAGCATCCTGAAGTCCTGCCCAAACATCATCTAAATGATATGTCCAAACACCATTTTCAAAACGATTTTCCCAACCGTGGCTTCCCTGTGCAATAGGGTTATGTTTTTCATCAATTAAAACGGCTTTAATTCGGGTTGAACCCATTTCAATACCCAAAACTGCATTGCCGTTTTCAATTGTGTTTTTTATTGCCTGAATATCCAATTTTTACAACTCCTTATATGAGTATATATCTTATAAATTATATCATTAAAAAACTCAATAATCAACTAAGAATTGCCATTTCTTCTGCGTTGAAATCAAATGTTTCTGTTCGAGTATTTTCAGTTATATATTTGAGTATTTCTTCATAAGTTGCAGTTTTAATATCAATTCGCTCAACTTGCTTATTGAAGATACCCCAACTGTCCCCTGCGTTATATGTTTTATAAGTCCATTTAATTCGGCTGATGTCATTTTGTTCATATTTCTTTTGAGCGTATTTTTCACATTCGTGGTTATTGTATTCACCGACAACTACTGCTACACCCCAGTCTTTTCGAGCAGTTTTGAGTTCTTTTACACGATAACGAATCATACCTTTTTCGCTATCATAAAGATGTAACTGATAGAGCATATTTTCATAACCCATTTCATTGGGATTTGGCAAAACTGTTGTTGACCAAACACCCTCAAATGAGATTATATGATTTTTATCAATAGCACGGATTGCTTTATAGAGAATGTCATAAACCTTATTGGTGCGAGAAACTGCATCTTCACTTTCTGATGGCCAATTATAGTCACCATCATAGCCACCATTGTTCTGTGGCTCATTTAAAAGGTCATAGGCACACACGGTTTCATTATCTTTATAGCGATTTGCAATTGTAGTCCAAAGTTCTACTGTCGCATTCAACATATCTTCATTTTCATAAAGTTCATTTCTACCAGCTTTGCCTGTGCAATGGTTTTTGCTTTGCCCACCGGGCGCACCGTGCAAATCAAGCATTACATAAATACCATATTTTTCGCAAATAGAAATTAGCCAGTCGAGTTTTTGGAAACCTTTATTATCGTCGTGGTTTTCTGCTAACCATTTAAGGTCTTCGGTCATAAAATTACGATACCAAAATGGAACGCGTACACAATTAAATCCAAGTTTTTCAATTTGTGCTATATCATCTTCAGTTATGAAACTGTCTTCAAAAGTTTTAACAATTTCATTAGTTTTTTCTTCACCAAAACGGTCAAGTAAAACTTCAAGTGTATTGTAATATGCCCAATCTTCTGTATATTCAGGTACAAAGCCCATCCAAGTTTCCCACAAGAGCCAGTTACCCAAATTTACACCTTTTAAGACAATTTGTTCACCATTTTCATTAACTATATAGCCATCTTTTACAGTTAATAAACTCATTTCTTTTGAGTTGGTGTTATTGTATTCATATAATGGTTTTATTTCTGTCTTTCCACAACCGAATAGAGTTATGATAAAAGCAAATATAAGTAAAATTGAAATCAGTTTTTTCATAAAATCTCCCCTTTTCTTTTATTATATTGCATTTCTATTTTTATTTCAACAAAAAAGGTTACTAACCATAAAGATTAGTAACCTTAATTTTATTTGTGACATTCATTTGCCATAGGACAACTTGCACAGCTGCACCCGCAAGACGATTTGCCCTGTTTTTTATCACGATACATTTTGTAAATTATTGCACCTACAATTACTGCCAACACAATAAAAACAATAATTGTACCTATATTTGCACTTAAAAATTCAAGCATAAATATCAACCTTTATTTTTATATTCTTTAAAGGGTTTTGTAAGCATAAATACTATTGCCACAAGAACAAGTATTGCACAAACCAAACCTATAATATTGGGTGTACCCATAAAGAGATTACCAAATTGGTAAATCATAAGTGACACAGCATAAGCCAATGTACATTGATAAGCAATTGCGAAGAATGTCCATTTAGGAGAGTTCATTTCTCTTCTGATAGCACCCACTGCCGCAAAGCAAGGTGCGCAAAGAAGATTGAACACAAGGAAAGAATAACCTGCAAGCTGGTTGAGTCCATCAAATTTGAGAATTTCAAGGACTGAAACGATTTCTTCTTTCGCAATAAGTCCCATTATTGTTGCAACTGTTGTTTCTGCATTGCCAAATCCCAATGGAACAAAAACAAATTTAATTGCATTACCAATTATACCAAGAACACTATCACCAAGAGGCATATCAAGACTGAATGTAAATTTGCCATTCATCAAACCCCATGATGAGCCGAGCCAGATAATAATTGATGAAACAAGAATAACTGTTCCTGCTTTTTTAATGAAAGAGCTTACTCTCTCCCACATACTTCTCATTATATTCTGTAATGTTGGCATGTGATAAAGTGGTAATTCAAGCACAAATGGTGCAACATCACCTGAAAAGAGCTTTGTCTTTTTAAGCATTATTCCTGAAATGACAACTGCTGTTACACCTACAAAATATGCACTAGGGGCTACCCACCACGCATCATCAAAAAGATTACCTGCAATGAGTGCGATAACAGGAAGTTTTGCACTGCAAGGAATGAAAGATGTTGTGATGATTGTCATTCTTCTGTCTCTCTCATTCTCGATTGTTCGAGATGCCATAATACCCGGAACACTACAACCTGAGCCAATTAACATTGGAATAAATGATTTACCAGAAAGACCAAATTTTCTAAAAAGTTTATCCATCATAAATGCTACTCTTGACATATAACCACAAGCTTCAAGGAATGCAAGGAAGATGAAAAGGACTATCATTTGTGGAACAAAGCCCAAAACTGCACCTACACCTGAAACGATACCATCAAGGATTAAACTTTGCAACCAATCAGCACAGTTAAGTGTATTGAGTAACGATTCAACAAGCTGTGGCACACTTGGAACAAACATTCCAAAGAACGACCAACCCTCACCGAAAACGCCATCATTTGCCCAATCTGTTGCCCATGTACCAACTGTTGAAACCGACACATAATAAACCAAGAACATTACAACTGCGAAAATTGGCAATGCCAAAAATCTGTTTGTAACAATTTTGTCGATTTTATCAGATGTTGTTACATGATTTCGTCTTTTTCTTTTAAAGCATTCTTTAACAACGGATTCAATGAATAAATATCTCTCGTTAATAATAATGCTTTCAGCGTCATCATCAAGTTCGGTTTCAGTCATTTTTATATCCATTTCGATATGACTGAGAGTATTTTTATCAATATTCAATGTTGAAAGCACCTGTTGGTCTCGTTCAAAAATTTTAACTGCATACCAACGCTGTTGAGGTGTGTTCATATTATGAATTGTTGCCTCTTCAATGTGAGCAAGTGCGTGTTCAACAGCACCACTATATCTATGTATTGGTGCTCTGTGTTGAGTTTTTGCAATGTTAATTGCAATCTGTACAACTTCGTCTATACCTGTTTCTTTGAGTGCAGAAATCTCAACCACTTGGCAACCAATTTTCTTTGACAAAATATCAATATCGATTTTATCTCCGCGTTTTGCCACAACATCCATCATATTAATTGCAACAACAACGGGAATTCCAAGTTCTGTAAGTTGTGTTGTAAGATAAAGATTTCTTTCAAGATTTGTTCCGTCAACAAGATTTATGATTGCATCAGGACGCTCATCAACAAGAAATTTTCTTGCAACAACTTCTTCAAGTGTATATGGTGATAAAGAATAAACACCCGGTAAGTCGACGATTATAACATCATCATTATTTTTGAGTTTACCTTCTTTTTTTTCAACGGTAACACCCGGCCAGTTGCCAACAAATTGGTTTGAACCTGTCAATAAATTAAAAAGTGTTGTTTTGCCACAGTTTGGGTTACCTGCAAGTGCGATTTTAATACTCATTTTATGTCTTCAACCTCAATCATTTCTGCATCTGCTTTTCTAAGCGACAGCTCATATCCTCTTACATATATCTCAAGTGGGTCACCTAAAGGTGCTACTTTTCTAACATATAATTCAACACCTTTTGTGATACCCATATCCATAATGCGTCGTCTAATTGCGCCTTCACCGTGCACTTTGATAACTTTTGCTTTATTGCCGATTTTTACATCTCTCAATGTTTTCATTGCACACTCTCCTTCTCTTAATTTTTATGGTCAAGTTGTATTTCTTATGTTTGTTAGTTGTTTGTTAGCTCCCGCTAACTTTTAGATAACATATAAAGTTAGCCAACGCTAACCCGCATATAAATATATATTATTTTACAAAATTTGTCAAGTATTTTTTACAAAAAATGGGACGATATTACTCGTCCCATCCATATTATTTCTTTTTACAAACAAAGCAGAGCCATCCACTTGATTCATAGCGCTCGATAATTTCGAAACCATTTTCGAGAAATGCATTTGTTACTTCTTCTTCACGAGGCTCAATGATACCTGATGTGATGAAAACACCATCATCTTTCAAGAAATCCCCCACCTGTGATGAGAAAAGAATGATAATGTCGGCAACAATATTTGCAACAACAACGTCAAATGTGCCGGTTACTTTATCAACAAGATTACCATTGAGAATGTTATATTGTGGTGCTTCGAAGCCGTTAACCTTACCGTTTTCAATTGCAGTTTTAACAGCTAATTTATCAATGTCAACACCTGTCGCGTTATCAGCACCCATTAAAAGTGATGCTACTGACAAAATACCGCTACCACAACCACAGTCAAGGACACTATCCCCTGCTTTAACATGTTTTTCAAGTGTTTCAAGACAAAGACGAGTTGTGTGATGTCCACCACTACCAAAAGCAAGACCTGGCTCAATGCTCAAAACTGCTCTACCGTCTGCATTATAGTCGTCAATCCAGAGAGGACGGATAAGCAATTTTTGACCAATTTTCATTGGTTTGAAATACTCTTTCCAGTTATTCTCCCAATCTTCGTTTTTACAAACTACGTGCTCAATTGTATGTGGGATGTTTTCGCTTTCATATCTTTCTGTTAAGAATGAAATTGCTTCCATATAATTTTCTTCTGGTGAAATATAGATATGAACACAGCCTTTTGTTCTGTCTTTGGCTAACAAATCTTCGTCAATAAGGTCTATATTAGCTATTTCCCATGCTTCTTGTTCAAGTGTTCGATAGTCTTCAATATAAATACCATAAGGTACAGCCATACTTGCAATATCTGCTGCACGGTCAATGTTTTCTGCATCGATGTGAATTTTGATTTCGGTCCAGTCCATTAGAATTCCTCCATAACAAACATAATAAAGTAATCGCTGATTAAATCGGGTTGCAATTATCAACGAGATAGTTTTTTGTCAGAACCGTCAAAAAACACAGGCAATACTTTGTGTATTAACGAGTATTTTGGACGAGTTATGACGGAAAAATAGCCGTTGAGAATCGCGACCAAGATTTAAGAAGTGATTACAAAAAATAAACAAAAAGCAGAGATTTCTCTCTGCTCTGTTTTGACGATTAGATTATATCTGCTCTTTAACTTTAGCAGCCTTACCAACTCTGTCACGAAGATAGTAGAGTTTGCTTCTGCGAACCTTACCGCGTCTAACTGTTTCTACCTTTGCAACGTTTGGTGAATTAACAGGGAATACTCTTTCAACACCAACGCCGTATGATACACGACGAACTGTGAATGTTTCAGAAACGCCAGCGCCCTTGCGAGCAATGATTGTTCCTTCGAATACCTGAATTCTTTCTCTTTCGCCTTCACGAATCTTAACGTGTACTTTAACAACGTCACCGACTCTGATTGCTGGGTTTGCTTCTTTAACGCAACCCTCTGTCATTAATTTTAATGCGTCCATAACTAACCTCCGATAAAAATTTTTCAAGTGTTCGTACCGAAGTTCAGCAGAGGACCACCCGAGATAATAGTTATTTTTCTGCGGACTACCGCAAATGCTCAAATATAATATCACAAGTCAAGTAAAAATGCAAGAGTTTTTTGAAAAAAGTTTTTATATGGAAATTATAATCTTTTCCCCTTGTCTTGTATTTATGTTTACAAGTTCAAACCCTTTGTAACTCTTAATCATTTTGATTAAAGGTTTTACTTCTTTATATCTAATTCTTGTTAAAGGATAAAATCCGAATCTAAAAATCAGTTTAATTAGCCAAAAAGTAAATCTGTTGAAAACAAGGACATTGGGAATTCTTATTTGTGTTGTTTTTTTGTTAACCGGAAATACGACTTTCATTTTTCAACTACCACCCGTATATCGTCGCCATTTTGTGTTTTCACAGTGACAATTTCTCCAAGCACTCCCATTTCAACCATTTTGAAAATGCTCTCAAAATCAACATTACTTAAATCCACCCCTGCAACAACTCCTGATATGTTTTTGCCAACTTTAATAAGTTCTTTCACTAAAAGATATGGCAAATTTACTTTAACAACATCACCGTTTACAGTATCAACATACACTCTGAAAATCAATTCATTTTCGTTTGTTTTTTCTTGTTTTTCAAACTTTACATTTGACTCTACTTCATCATTTTTGAAAAGTTCATCTACTGTAATTCCGTAAAGTTCTGCAATTTTTGGCAATGTCATAATATCAGGACAAGCAATATCATTTTCCCATTTAGAAACCGCCTGTGCTGATACCCCAAGTTTCTCTGCAACATAGTCTTGAGTAAATCCTGACTGTTTTCTGAGTTCATAAAGTTTTTTACCAATTGTTTTTTCCACAAAAGACACTCCTTTGAATTTTCTAACCGGTTACAACTGCATTGTATGGTCAAATTATCAAAAAGTAAATGTAATAAAAGTTGATTTTCTATTTTTCAACCATTGGTTGAATTATTTATTTGAAGATTTCCATATTCTCTGTATAAGATTGTATCTTGATTATATCAACATCTTGCTCGTCGGTTTGAGTGTCTTTAACTAACGCACCAATCAAAAGCATTGGATTGATATTGATACTTGTGCCCGATGATAAAACAGTGTTTAGTATGAGTTTTCCATCTTCATTATTTAGTTCAAATGATTTGATATGTTCTTTAATATTTACTTCTTTTTCTACTTTTTTTCTGCCTTGTTTCGCTTTTTTGAGAACCATTATTTCATCAGCAGAAAGGACTGATTCAGCCTTATCAAGTAATAAAGCGTCAGGGTTATTGAATATGATTTTATATTCTGCCCAACGAATGTCGTTAGGAGAAGTTTCATAAACATAGATTTCTTTTACTGTTATATCAACTGGAAGAGCATTGTTGATTCTTTCTGCAAGTTCTTCTAAATCAACTTCTTCCATAAGACGAAAATCAACAGTTTCGCAAAGACTTTCAAAGCCTAATGAAAGTGGCATTGCAAATGTCAAAAAAGCATGGGGATTAAAGCCTTCTGTGTACCAGATAGGTACACAAGCCCTTTTCATAGCCCTTGTAATACAGCGGACTGTATCAAGGTGAGAGATAAACTTTGCCATACCTGTTTTTTGGAAAGACATTCGCACTTCCATAGCCCATTTTTTAACCTCTGGCATCACATTTACCCCCATTCAATTTATTTGCACCACAAGCAGAGCATTTAATTCTACAATGAGGTGTTGTCACACTCTCGTGTGCTTTTTTATTTTCTTCAACAAGGAACTCTTTGCGAATACCATAATCCATGTGGTCCCAAGGAAGAATTTCATCATAAGTTCTGCGACGATTTGCATAGAATTCAGTTGTTAAATCACATTCATTAAATGCTTCACGCCATTTTGCGAAATCAAAGAATTCATCCCAACTGTCGAACTTACAACCCTTTTGCCACGCCTTATAAATTACTTCACCAAGTCTTCTATCACCACGAGCAAGAACGCCTTCAAGAACGGATGTATCTGACTGATGATAACTGATTACGATTTTTTTGCTTGTTGTGCTTGAAAGCAATACCTTTTGCTTTTCAATGAGCATATCCGCAGTATCCTGTGGTTCCCATTGGAAAGGTGTGAATGGCTTTGGCACAAAAGATGCACAGCTAACACTAACCTGAACACCCTTACCCTTGGGTTTATTTGGATTGCGATAGAATGTATCAACAACTTTTTGGGCAAGGTCACATATACCTTTGATATCATCAAGAGTTTCTGTTGGAAGTCCCATCATAAAATAGAGCTTAACACTTGTCCACCCACCGTCAAAGGCTTTAAGTGCTGTACGGAGCACTTCTTCTTCAGTAACATTTTTATTGATTGCATCACGAAGTCTTTGTGTGCCTGCTTCTGGAGCAAATGTAAGACCACTTCGACGAACTTTTTTAAGTTCTTCCATAAGCTCATCTGAGAAATTATCAACACGAAGTGATGGAAGAGAAACATTGATATTTTCTTTAAGTGCCCAATCAAAGAGCATTGGAATAAGCTTTTCGATATTTGTATAGTCACTTGTTGAAAGTGAGCATAGAGAAATCTCGTCATAACCTGTTGCATCACTTATTCTTCGACATTGTTCATTGATAGTTTCAGGGGATTTTTCGCGTATTGGTCTGTATATAAACCCTGCCTGACAGAAACGACATCCACGGATACAACCACGAAAAACCTCACCCACAGTTCTATCCTGAACAACATCAATAAATGGGACTACAAAATCTTTTGGATAGTGAGCATTATCAAGGTCTGATACAATTCTCTTTTTAACTTTTTCTGGTGCAGTTTCAATGTTTTCAACGGATTTTATTGTACCGTCTTCGTTATAATCAACATTATAAAATTCAGGTACATACACGCCATCGATTTTTGCTGCTTCACGCAAGAATTCAAGTCTGGTTGAACCCTTTTCTTTATGCTCAATAAGCAAATCAATAAGGTCATTTGTAACTTCTTCACCTTCGCCAGGCAAGAAAATGTCAATAAAATCCACCATTGGTTCAGGGTTGCACACACAAGGCCCACCGGCAATAACAATTGGTGTCAGGCTTGTTCTGTCTTTTTTGAGAACGGGTATTCCACCCAAGTTGAGCATATTAAGTACATTGGTATAGCTCAATTCATATTGCAATGTGAAACCGACCAAATCGAACTCGTCAAGTGAATCGCCACTTTCAAGTGCATAGAGTTTAACATTATTTTCACGCATAAGTGCTTCCATATCTTCCCAAGGCGCAAAAACTCTTTCACACCAAGCATCCTGTCGCTCATTCACAAGGCTATAAAGTATTTTCATGCCAAGATGCGACATACCAATTTCGTAATTGTCAGGAAAACAGAATGCATATCGAAGTTTTATATCTTTTTTATCTTTAATTACACTATTGAGTTCGCCACCTGTATAACGAGCAGGTTTCTGAACTTTTTTAAGTAATTTCTCAATATCCTTTTTAACCATAATTGACCTCACAAATCATTATTCAATATATTCTACTATAAATAAATGATTTTTTCAATATTCATTACTACCTAACATTGAAAGAGTCAAAAAAATAGCAATAATCAACACACTAATATTGTAATTTGTTGAAACGAAAACATAAATTCCCCAGACATAAATCAAAATTATGAAGAATATCGATGTTATTTTCAAAATTCTTGCACAGACATGGGACGAAAACTTTTTTAACAATAAAAAATAAAGTGCCATTCCCCCATCAAGTCTTTTAACGGGCAGCAAATTAAAGGTCATAAGTATTAAATTAACACTGGCAATTGTAAACATTTCTTCACTTTGAATAAAGCAAAGGAATACACAACAAATCAATAATATGATAGCATTTGCCAAAGGCCCGCCAAGAGCAACAAAAATTTCGTGTTTTGCGCTTATTCTTACGCTCGGTTGTCTTTTTATGTTCATGCCTGTAATTTCAAATCGAACACATTGAGGAATATTGCCTAAGCAAGACATTATCATTAAATGTCCCGTTTCGTGAGCCAACGACGAAAGAATTGCTGCTAAAACATTGAACGGCGAACCCATTACAATTACAAATGTTATCAATGCCACAAACAGAAATGTGATTTCAAAATTAATATTAAATATTCTAAATTTCATCTTGTTTCAAGTGAATAAACGGGAGAAAAGTCCGCCTTTTCTCCCGCTATCTCATTATTTGTTTCTTCTGTTGCTTCTTCTTGCACAGATGGTGCAAAGGTTGTTTGTGCAACCTTTTTAAATACATCAAATATTTCAGCAACACTCATATCTTTTTCGCAGATTGTATTATAGAAAGTTTTAACATTCTGTGAAAGTTGACTATCTGTTCGACAAACCGCAAAAAGTATTCCTGTTACGCACAATGACAACACTAACTGAATTATAATTATTCTGGTCATTATACCTTTTTCTTGATTTGTTGTTTTTTTCTGTCTTGTTTCACGATTGTATTCATAAAAATTATTGTCCATAAAATCACCAATAAATTATATTGGTATTTCATGGACAATATGTATTAATTCTTTAAAATCTTGATTATTTTCGCACGGTCAGTTGAACTAATTTTTCGTTTTGTTTTTGTGTTAGTGATATAATCTATCAAATCATTTTCATTGTTGATTATGGTTATACCAAGATTTGCATCGTCAGAAATTTTCAGTTTTGTACGACTGTCAACAAAATATAAAATTGAAACAACATCAGCATTAACACCTGTTCTAGTTAACATTTCACTCATTTTTCTTCTTTGAATATCGCTTTGTTTAACAGGATTTTTCACTTCTTTTTCATAAGTTTCGTGATTTTTACCTTTTTTAATCTGTTTCCACATCTGCTCAGATGTTTTGCCACAAACTGTTCCGCGATAATTTTTACTTTCAATAATAAAAATCCCATTTTCACCGATTACAACAGTATCAAGTTCATTTTCTTTACCTTTATAATGTATTACGGGGTTAGTTATTATTGTGTAATTCTTCGGTAAGTCCTGTAAAATATTACAAGTTTCTTTTTCACCCTGAACGCCCGATTTTAATATATTATATTCTTTATTTTTTCTTGAATAAATACCAAACAGTATAAAAGAAAGAATAAACAGAATAATTGAAACAGGTTTTACTCGTGAGAATACTGCAAAGCCAATTCCCAAAAATAAAATTGAGAAAAAAAGAGCAAAAACTGAATGCCACCAAGTTTTATTCTTTTTTGTATTTAACTCTGATTTAATTTTTATAACTTTTGCCATATTCTCACACCTTATGAACAAAAAGCAACAGATTTCTCTGTTGCTTTTATGCTTTATTCGTTTGTTTCTTCTGCTTCAGTTGTTTCTTCAACTGTTTCTGCTATCTCTTCAACGATTTCAGGCTCTTTTACTTCTTTCACTTCAGGAAGTGTGCCCTTTTCCATCAAAGATACAAACTGTTCTTCGTTAACTTTTTCAAGTTTAACGAGAGTTTCTGCAAGCAAATGAAGTTTATCAACATGCTCTGTGAGAATTTGTTCTGTTCTCTTATAAGCATCTGTAATAATCTTATTAACTTCTTCGTCGATTACTGCAGCAACATTTTCTGAATAGTTCTTCATGTGGTTATAATCTTTACCAAGGAAGACTTCATCATTACCTGTGCCAAATGCGATTGGTCCAAGTTTTTCACTCATACCATATTTTGTAATCATTTTACGAGCAATTTCACTTGCACGCTGAATATCGTTTGAAGCGCCTGTTGAGATATCATTGAAAATGATTTTTTCTGCTACACGACCACCTAACAATGAAACGATATCATCAAGCATACGAGATTTCATCATGTGCATTTCGTCTTTATCAGGTGTGTAGAGTGTAAATCCACCTGCCATACCACGAGGTACAATTGAAATGTGTGTAACAGGGTCTTTATTTTCAAGATAGTAAGATGAAACTGCGTGACCTGCTTCGTGATAAGCAGTAATCTTTTTATCTTTTTCTGTAATCTTTCTTGACTTTTTCTCTGCACCAACAACAACCTTCATTGTTGCTTCTTCAATTTCAGCCATTGTAATTGACATAAGTTTGCGTTTTGCTGCAAGAAGTGCTGCTTCATTGAGAAGATTTTCAAGGTCAGCACCTGTAAAGCCAACTGTTGTTGCAGCAATCTGATGCAAGTCAACATCAGGTGCTAAAGGCTTATTCTTAGCGTGTACTTGAAGAATTTCTTCTCTACCCTTAACATCAGGGTAACCTACTGTTACCTGACGGTCAAAACGACCCGGGCGAAGAAGAGCTGGGTCAAGAATGTCAGGACGGTTAGTAGCGGCAATTACGATTACACCATCATTAGCACCAAAGCCATCCATTTCAACAAGCAACTGGTTAAGAGTTTGTTCACGTTCATCGTGACCGCCACCCATACCAGCACCGCGATGACGACCAACTGCGTCGATTTCGTCGATGAAAATAATTGATGGTTGATTTTTCTTTGCTTCTTTGAAAAGGTCGCGCACACGAGATGCACCCACACCAACATACATTTCAACAAAGTCAGAACCTGAAATTGAGAAGAATGGTGCGTTTGCTTCACCTGCAACTGCACGAGCAAGCAATGTTTTACCTGTACCTGGAGGGCCAACAAGAAGAACACCTTTTGGAATTCTTGCGCCAAGTTTTGAGAAATCAAGTGGATTTTTCAAGAACTCAACAAGTTCTGTAAGCTCTTCTTTTTCTTCATCAGCACCTGCAACATCTTGGAATGTGACTTTTCTTGTTTCATCATCAGCACGTTTTACGCGAGCTTTACCAAAATTCATTGCACGATTGTTTTCGTTAGTTATTGAATTGTTCATCTTTTTGAACATTACAACCATTACAACTGTCAACAAAATAAGCACTAATGCTGATGGCAACATACTTAATAACCAAGAATTTGAAGAGCCTGCTTTATAGTTCCACTCAATCGGGTTATCGGGATTATCAATGTTGTGTTGACGAACAAGGTCATGCACATCGTTTACAAAGATATTCACATTTGGAACAGTGTATTTATACTCTTTATCGTCGCCTTCAAGTTTATAAGTCATTAATCCGCTTGTAAGGTTCAATTCACCTTCTGCAACTTTTCCTTGGTCAAAAAGCTCAACTATCTCATAATATTGCAACTCTGTCTGAGCGCCTCTATCCATATACATATAGAGAAAGCCCATAAACAATGCTGGAATTAAAAGATATGGAAGAATAACTTTCCAGTTAATTTTTTTCAAATTGGTTTTCACTCCTGTTTATTCATATACCGCAGGTTTTAACGCACCCACAAATGGTAAATTTCTGTATTTTTCATCATAATCAAGACCATAGCCAACAACAAATGCGTCAGGAATCTGAGCACCTGCATAATCTGCTTTAACATTTGCTTTTCTTCTTTCAGGTTTGTCGAGCAAAGTACAGATTCTAATGCTGTTTGGATTTCTTGCAGAAAGCACTTTCATAAGATATTCAAGTGTTACACCGCTATCAAGAATATCTTCAACAATAAGCAAATCTGCACCGTTGACAACATCTGTATCAAGGTCTTTTATAATTTTAACTACGCCAGATGTTTTAACACCTGAACCATAGCTTGAAACTGACATAAAATCGATTGTACAAGGAATTGTTATGGCTCTCATCAAATCAGCCATAAACACAACTGAGCCTTTTAAGACACTGACAAGCACAAGTTTCTTGTCTTTATAGTCTTCACTGATTTGTGCACCCAGTTTATGTACAATATTTTGCAAATCTTCTTCTGATAAAAGTACTTTTTCGATATCGTTAAGCACCTTAATTCCCCACCTTTTTTATATTAATTATATTTTTTGATTCTGTTGTAATTTTACAACGGTCTGCAACGCCAAAAAACTCTGTCCAGACAATACCTTTTTCGTCTGACAAAATAAGCATTTTAGAGCGTCTGCTCAATGAAACCTTTTCATCGTTAAAAAGTCGTTTCAATGTTTTTGTGCATTTTCTGTTTCTTGGCACAAAAGAGTCACCGTCACAACGATTTCGACAGAAAGTTTCACCGAATATTTTATCACAATCTATAAGATTGTCCATATCTTGTTTGTTAAGTTTTTGTAAATCTTTATTGAAATATAAAATCTCATATTCACCTACAGGTGTTATGACTTGTTTTATATCTTTTTGAAACGAAATTTCAAAATGCGCTGTGATATTGGGTTTTCCAAAATAAAGTTTTTTTCTTTCAACCGTAATGGTAACGCCATTTCCAATATCGACATTACCACCATTTTCAATTATATTATTGACAGCTAAAATATGCTCACGATTAATATTTTGTGCTTTTTTTTGCTTTAAAATCAATGAAATCACTTGGTATTTCAAGGCACTGTGAACATTCTCAAAAACTTGGCAATCAAAATAGTCACCACAATTTGACTCTTCTAAAAGTCGATTTGACTCTTGAACTATAAAATCGTTTGACAAGTTTATATTTTCAACGCATTTGGCAAACGCTTTATCAAATGACGGATTAATTGAGAAAAGTTGTGGTAACACATTATGTCTTAATTTATTGCGAGTATAATCATCACATAAATTTGTGCTATCGGTTACAAACTCAAGTCCATTTTGTTCTGCATATTCTTCAATCTCGGCTCTTGTTGTGTCGAGCAAAGGACGAATATATTTGTCTCTTTTATATGGGATTCCACAAAGTCCTGACAAAGACGAACCACGTGTTAAATTCAAAAGGAATGTTTCAATATTATCATTTAGATTATGCGCAGTTGCGACAACATCACATTGAACGCCACTAAAACATTCATAACGAATTCTTCTTGCACATTCTTCAATACTTTCCCCTGTTTTATTTGCGATTTCAGGGACATTCTCATAAAAAGGAATAAACTCAACGCCTAATTTTTCGCAGAATTCTTTTGAAAACTGCAAATCATGGTCTGCTTCTTCGCCACGGATACCGTGATGAAGATGGATGGCTTTAATTTCCTTTATACCTAATTTTTCACGATTATTTGCAAGGATATGCAAAAGCGTTGCAGAATCTGCACCACCTGAAAATCCAACACCAACAACGCTATCGGGAGAAATCAACTGATGTTCTGTTATTGTTTTAATAACCTTATCTGTCATCTTTAATCCTTTCAAGTGTTGAGAACATTGTGAATTCAGGATTCCACGCAACATCAACAGTTTCGGTTGAACCGTGTCTGTTCTTTGCAACAATTACTTCTGCTCTGTTTACATCACTTTCGTTTTCTTCACTCTTGTCATTCTGATAATAACTTTCGCGGTGAAGCATCAAAACTATGTCAGCATCTTGCTCGATTGAACCTGATTCACGAAGGTCAGTAAGCTGTGGTCTGTGGTCAGATGTTTTTGCAGTATTACGAGAAAGCTGTGAACAAGTAATTACAGGGATATTAAGGTCTTTTGCCATAAGTTTTAAATCACGGGTAATTTTTGAAATTTCTTGAACACGGTTATCTTTATAGCGTGGGTCTGACATCAACTGAAGATAGTCGATAACAACACATTCAACATCTTTCATTCTACGAATTCGAGCTTTCATTTCAGGAACTGTGATATTCGCAGTATCGTCAAAATAAAGTTCTGCATCTACAAGATGGTCTAATGCCATTCCTATCTTTTCCCAATCTGAATCAGAAATTTCACCTGTTCTAAATTTATTGCTGACAATTCTTGCTTCTGTTGAGATAATACGCTGAGCCAACTGCTCATTTGACATTTCCAACGAGAAGAACACGGTTTTTCTGCCTTTAACCGCCATATTTCTTGCTACATTCAATGCAAAGCTTGTTTTACCCATACCAGGACGAGCACCGATAAGAATCAAGTCAGAACGGTGGAAACCACCTGAAAGGACTCTATCAAGATATGAAAATCCTGTTGGAATTCCCATATATTGCTCTTTTTCTTTTTGGTCTGCTGATGCAAGTTTGCGAAGACGCACAACAACATCTGACATAATAACATCACTGACTTTTGCAGGTCCTGATGTGTTTTTGCCACGACGAATGTCATAAATCTTCTGCTCTGCCATATCAAGCAAAGTGTCTGGCGACTCTGTTCCGTCATTTGCTTCATCAAGGATTTCACGAGCTGTAAGAATCAATGTACGAGAATAGAACTTATCTATAATGATTTTTATGTATGACTCAACATTTCTTGTTGATGGAACTGCTTCGGCAATTTTCATAAGATATGTTTTACCGCCGATATCGTCATAAACACCCTGCTTTTTAAGTTCTTCAAGAACAACAAGAGGGTCAATTGTTCCACCCATTGTGTCAATATTGAGAATTGCATCATAAATAGCTTTATGCTGTGGAAGATAAAGATGTTCTCTTCGAAGCATATCTGAAACAGTTGGCAAGCACATTGGGTCTTTTAAAAGAGCACCTAAAACAGCTTGTTCTGCTTCAAGACTATAAGGCAAATTCATATTTTCAGTTGGCAAAAAATTGCTTTCCATTTTCCTTCACTCCAATAAGACAATGTAGTTAGATTATTCTCCAACCATTACTGTCATTTCAGCTACAATGTTAGTATAAAGTTTAACTTGGATTTTATATGAACCAAAATTTTTAATATCGTCCATTGTGATTTTTCTCTTATCAACTTTAACTGCGAACTGTTTATCAATTTCAGCCGCAACTTCTTTTGCTGTTACTGAACCGAAAATTCTGCCGTTATTACCTGCTTTTGCAGTTATTTTGATAACCTTGCCCTGCAACTTTGATTTTGAATCATTTGCTGCTGCAACTTCCATATCAATCTTATGTTGATTTGATTGCTCACGGTTACGAAGTTCTGTAAGGCTTTGCGCATTTGCTTCTACAGCAAGTCCTTTTGGGAAAAGAAAGTTTCTTGCATAACCATCTGATGCTTTTACCTTTTCACCTTTTTTGCCCAAGCCTTTAACATCTGCTTTTAAAATTACTTCCATTTATATTACCTCATTTCTGTATCTCATTAACTTTATCAATTGCTTTTTTAAGATAGTCAAGTGTTGATTCAAAAGTTTCATCACTCAACTGTGCTGCAGCCATTGTCTGATGACCGCCACCGCCCAATTCTTCCATAACAAGTTGAACATTGAGTTCACCGTAAGAACGAGCTGATATATTCATAACATTATCTGTTTTGAATACAACAAACGCTGCATCAACATCATCAACATTTAAAAGTTCATCGGCAGCCTGACTTGCAACAATTCTCACATCATCAGACTCAAAATCAACAACGCCGATTGCACAATTATTATACATTGCCGCATTTTTTACAACTTCGCTCTTATCCTTTTGTGTTTTCATACTATTAGAGAAAAGTTGCTTAACTGCAACAGTATCAGCGCCCAATGAGCGAAGATATGCTGCTGCTTCAAAAGTGCGAACACCTGTTTTCATTACAAAATTCTTGGTATCAAGTGTAATGCCTGACATCAATGCTTCTGCACAGACTTGTGGCACTTTAACATCAAACGGGATATATTCAATAAGTTCAGTTACCATTTCTGATGCGGACGATGCATTTGGCTCGTGATAGAAAATCACTGCTTTATTTATATGGTCAACTGTTTTTCTATGATGGTCAATAACAACAACCTTATTTGCCAAGTCAAAGAGTTCAGGATATTCCAAGAAGCTCTTTCTGTGAGTATCAACAATTATCAACAATGTTCCCTTTTTGAGATAATCATCAACATCCTGTGGCTCTATTATCAAGTCGTTCATACCTGAATTTTCAAGATGCTTTGCAAGTGGCATTGCCAAAGTTGTTTTCGATGACATTACAATTTTTGCATCTTTATCAAGTGCATTACTAATCATAGCAACGCCTACCGCTGAACCAAGAGAGTCAAGGTCAGCAAAACGGTGACCCATAATTAGCACATTCGAACTTGATTTTATAATCTCACCAATTGCAGATGCAACAATTCTTGTTCTGACTTTTGTGCGTTTTTGAACACCCTTTGCCACGCCACCAAAAAATTCGAAGTCATTCTTATTAAGTTTGATTGCCACTTGGTCTCCGCCACGACCCATTGCCATATCAAGTGCCTGACGAGCAGCAACTTCACATTCAAAGAAGTTTTCACCTGAACCTGCACCCACTGAAAGTGTGATTCCCATAACTTTATCATTGTATGTATAGGAACGAACAAGGGACAAAATTGAGAATTTATCTTCTTTCATTGCATCAAGGCTTTTAGTCTCACACAATGCAATAATTCTGCCGTGATTGACTTTTCTTGAAATGCAATTATACTTTGCAAACCAATTTTCAATTATTGTTTCAACGCCACCAAGAATTTCTGCTTGTTGGCTTTCTCTGAATTCACGCAGAGATTCTTCAACGCCATCAAGACTGATAAATAATACAACCGGTCTTGATTCATCATAAGCTGTTCTGTAATTTTTTAGTTCTGTATCTTCAACAAAATACAAAGCATAGACAACTTCATTTTTATATTCTGTATTACCTGAGAACACGGTATATTTCTTATCACCATATTCACATTCTATATACATATTATCACGGATAACATCAAGACCTTGTCCTGATGTAAACTGACGGATATTGATTTTCTCAATTTTGTGGTCAGTTATAAATTGGTTCTGGAAAAGAGTGTTGTACCAGACTATTTTTTCTGTGCTGTCAAAAAGCAATACTGGTAACGGAAAACTGCGAAGTTCACCATCATCAACTGATATTTCTCGTTCCAAAGCGTTAACAACGCCGCGAAGTTTTCTGAACTCAACACCTTTAACCCAGAATGCAACAATTAAAAATATTGCAATAAGCAACAATTCTGCAATTGCAAGTTTATAGTTATAAAAGAGCATAGCAACACACATAACAACACTGACAATTACTGCCGCTGTTGCTATTGGGTTTGAAACAATAGTTTCTCTTAAATCATTTTTGTTGCTAGTCTTTTTCATAATTTTACACCGTTGTTATTAAAGGAAGTACCATTGGACTTCTCTTTGTTCTGTCATAGAGAAGACGAGAAATATCGTCTCTCATTCTGTTTCGGATTGTGCTCCACTCAATACGTCCGTCATAGATGCACTCGTCAATTACTATTTGTGCGACTAACTTTGCTTCTGCAATAAGTTGTTCTGAATCGCGCACATAAACAAATCCACGAGACACAATTTCAGGACCTGAAACAAGCATTCCTGTTTCTTTTTCTATTACTGCACTGATTATCATAAGACCATCTTCAGCAAGACGCTTACGTTCTTTGATAACAGCATTACCGACATCACCAACGCCATAGCCATCAACAAAAATCTTACCAGCAGGAACATTTTCTAAAGCTGTCATTTTGCGTTTTGACAATTGCAACTGACGACCGTTATCGGCAATAAAGATATTACTTGATGGTATTCCCATGCTCTCTGCTAATTGAGCGTGACTTCTGAGATGTTTTTGTTCACCGTGAACAGGAATAAAAAATTTTGGTTTTGCAAGACTCATTATGAGTTTCAATTCTTCTTGACACGCGTGACCTGAAACATGGACATCATACATTTTTTCATATACAACTTCTGCACCGCGTTTTAAAAGTTCATCAACAACTTTGCCCACAGTTTTTTCGTTACCTGGAATTGGGGTTGCAGAAATAATGACATAGTCCCCTGTGCCGATTTCAACGCGTCTATGCTCTGAAAATGCCATTCTGTAAAGAGCTGACATTGGTTCGCCCTGACTGCCTGTTGTAATAATAACAAGCTTGTCATGTGGGTAACGAGATACCATATCAATACTCACAAGAATTCCGTCAGGTACATTGAGATAGCCAAGCTTTGATGCTGTTTCAACAACATTCTCAAGGCTTCGACCTGAAAGTGCAACTTTTCTACCAACAGATTGTGCAGCATCAATAATCTGCTGAACTCTGTGGATATTTGATGCGAATGTTGCCACAATAAGTCGTTTGCCATCTGCCTTTTGGAAAAGACGGTCAAATGACTCACCTACTGTGCGTTCACTTGCAGTATAACCCGGTCTTTGAGCATTTGTCGAGTCTGAAAGAAGGCACAAAACCCCTTTTTCGCCAAGTCTTGCAATACGGGCAAGGTCAATAACATCACCGTCAATTGGTGTTGTGTCAATCTTAAAGTCACCTGTTTGTAAAATAAGACCTGCAGGGCTTGTAATTGCAAGAGCCAAAGCATCAGGAATTGAGTGATTAACATGAATTGCTTCAACTTCAAAACAACCAAGTTTTACCTTGTCTTTTGGTTTGATTACATTAAGTTTTACTTTTTCAAGTATCTTATGCTCTTTTAATTTATTCTCGATAAGACCGATTGTGAGTTTTGTTCCATAAACAGGAATATTAACTCTCTGTAAAAGGTAAGCTAAGCCACCGATATGGTCTTCATGACCGTGAGTTATAAATATACCTTTGATTTTATCTGCATTATCTTCAACATAAGTGAAATCAGGAATAACAAGGTCAACACCCAACATATCAGGTTCTGGGAATGCGAGACCACAGTCCACAAGAATCATGTCACCTTGACACTCATAGAGAGTCATATTTTTGCCGACTTCGTTAAGTCCACCTAAAAATGCAATTTTCACATTTATTTCTTCACGCTTTTTTGTGTTTTTCTTCTTTTGCGTTGTTTGTTTCTTGGGTTTTGAATTTAAAGAATTTTTAGTCTTTTTATTCTGAGTTGTTTTTTTGTTAGCACTTTGTTTGCCACGATTAGAGTTTTTACTCTTGGCACCATGTTTAGTTTCGTTTGTCTGTGCTTGTTTTTCTTTATTTTTTGCCATATTTTCCTCCTTTTATTATTCTGTTTTTTCGGATTATGTAATTTGCAAAAGGCATTGCAAAATAGTATTTATAATTAAATATATTCACAAAAGGACATAATAACTCAATATATTGTCATTATATATTACTATTTTTTCAAATCATTGTCAAGAAACTATAAAAGCGATATTTCTTTTTTATATTGTTAAAACAAAAAAAGTATGCTAAAATTATTTTTGTTATTATTTTTGAGTTTTATACGAGGTATATATGGAAAACTTGACTTTTGTTGAACTTTTCACTGATGGTGCTTGTTCAGGCAACCCTGGTCCTGGTGGTTGGGGTGCTATTCTTCGTTGTAACGGCGTTGAAAAAGAACTTTCAGGCGGTGAACACGAAACCACAAATAACAGAATGGAATTATTGGCTGTTATTAATGGTCTCGAAGCACTTAACAGAAAATGCAGAGTTAAAATTTATTCTGATTCATCCTATGTGGTTAATGGAATTACACAGGGTTGGGCTGAAGGTTGGAAAAAGAACAACTGGCGCAAGGCTGATAAAAAACCTGCATTAAACCCTGACCTTTGGGACAGACTTTTAACTCTTCTCTCTCAACATGAATATCAGTTTGAATGGGTAAAAGGTCACGCTGGGCATCCTGAAAATGAGCGTTGTGACAGACTTGCTGTTGCTTTTTATCAAAACTTGAAATAATTTCAAAAATCACTCGGTTTTCGGTTGATTATTGGGAAAATTTATGGTATATTAATTTAGTATATTTCAAAATATAATTTTTATTCAAAAAGGCGTGATTGAAAAGTGGAAAACACAACTACAACCACTATTGCCGAAGAAGTTGAAACAGGCGCTGTTGAATCAAACGTTGAACAGGCTTCTGCTCTTGACAGACGTTATCTTCGTCCAAAAGAAATTGCAGGTTTCCTTTTAACATCTTTCGGTCAGAAAAACTTGAGCCAATATGTTAACGCATTCCGTCAGTTCTTTGCTATCAGCTTTCTCGGAATGTCAGGTAGTACATACGGTATCATTATGTTCATCGAAACAATCTATGACGCTGTTGATGACTCAATTTCAGGTTTGATTATTGACAGAACCCGTACTCGTTGGGGCAGACTTCGTCCTTGGCTTGTTATTCCTACACCATTCTGGGCAATTGCAATGGTAATGCTCTTTACCACTCCATCTTTCCTTGTACATGAGTGGCAAAAAGTTATCTGGACTATTGTTGCTATCTTTGTTTATAACCTTGGCATGTCATATTTCGGTGCTTGGAATATTATGCTCTATAATATTACTCCAAACAACAACGAGCGTGACAACCTTATTGCTACATCAAAATTTGCTGACCTTTTTGGTGTATTCCTTCCATCTATTGCATCATTTGCAGTTGGTATTCTTCCAAAGGCTACATCAAACTGGGCTAATCCAATCGGTATGCAAGACATCTATACAGGTTTTGCAGTTATAATTACAGCAATCGCTGCATTTACTGCATTCTTTGGATTCTCTGCTATGAGAGAAAGAGTTCCGCTTGCATCTCGTGAACAGATGCAAGAAGTTGGCGTTATTGAATCATTTAAAAATGTTTTCAAGAATAGACCAATGTTTGTGCTTGTTCTTTCAGGATTCTTTGCCGGCTTCAAATCAGTTGGTGTTGCAAGTGAGAGTTTCTATTGGATGCATAACTCAAAGAACGTTGCTCACGGTTCAATCGCAGGTATCTTCACAGGTATCCCTAACTATATTATGGTTCCACTTGCACCTAAACTTATCCGCAGATTCGGTGCTAAAAAAGTTGCTGTTGCATCTGGTATCTTTGCAGGTTTTGCTTATGCAGGTACATTCCTTATCGGTATTCTTGGTAACAACGGCAAGGGCTTCCTTGTTGACTGGAGCGGTCACAACGCAGTAATTAACCTTGCAGTTCTCACATTCTGTCTTACAGTTTGCGGACTTCCTAACCAGCTTTTAAACGTTGCAGGCGCTGTTCTTCAGGGTGACGTTTATGACTATAGTGAATGGAAAACAGGCATGAGAAACGAAGCTCTTGTTCAGACAGTTCAAAACTATTTCGGCAAGGCTGCTAACTCAATTACAAACCTTCTTTCAGGTGTTGTTATTTCATTGGTTGGTTATGTTGCAAGAAAAGACGAATTCGGTAACATTATCCCTGAATCAAACTACAATACACTTCTTGGTTTCTGGGCTGTTTTCTGTTTGCTCCCTGCAATTGCTCGTTTCCTTTATGGTGTAACTCTCTTATTCTTCAATGTTGACGGTAAATTCAAAGAGCAAATGCTCAAAGACCTTGAAGTTAGACGTCGCGAAAGACTCGAAAAAATGAATGAAGAAGCATCAGGCGAAGTTGCAGACGCTTAAAAAATCAATCACGATAAATATTGAAGCCGACTCATTTGAGTCGGCTTGTTTTTTTACTTCTTACAATATACTTCAACTTTATTGAGAGTTGCTTTTACACGATATGATGTAATAATAATTTTCAATGAGTTGAGTTTTTGTTTTTTGAATCGACAGATTCGTTTTGCCCCAATTACAGTTGATGAACAAAGTTTTTCATAACCATTGCCACAATCCCTATAGACATCAAAACTTTCTATTTGCTGCCCTGTTGCTATATTCTCTTTCAAAAGGATTTTATCGGCAATTACAGGCGAATTAAGGTCTATTATGATTTCGGGTTGTTCATCCCCTATTCCACATTGCCAATAGCCATTTTCATTTATTATGTTATTTACATTATGTTCATCATCAAGTTGGGATGATGCTGACACAACGCAATCTTTTAGAAGATTTTCGGGGAATTCTTTTCGCAATTCGTCACCGAATTTGCGAAGTGCACGGACATCAGCTTTTGCGAGAAGACCATTTTTATCGGGTGGAATGTTGAGAAGTAATGATGAATTACCACCCACGCTACCCCAATAAATATGCATAAGTTTTTTAAGGGATTTCACCTTGAAGTCTTCTCGTTTGTGATAAAACCAACCTGGACGGATTGACACATCAACTTCAGCGGGATACCAAATAAAATCTTTTATGCCATCAATAAACTTACGGCTACCTAAATCCTGAGTTTTAGCATCAACATTTTTAGCAAACTCTGGCGTATCTTCTTGTTGAGAATGTTCGGCAGTATAGTCCTGATTACCAACAAACGCTGGCACAACACTCCACTCAGATTCTCTTGACTTGCCAGCCTCATTGCCACACCAACGTACATCTGGTCCACAAATATTAATTACTGCATTTGGTTGCAATTCACGGATAAGTTCAAAATATGAATTCCAGTCATAAACTTGCTTTTTACCATTTTTGCCTTCACCACAAGCACCATCAAACCAAAAACAGAAAATGTCGCCATATTTTGTTGCAAGTTCTGTCAACTGATTTTTAAAGTATGTATTATACTCTTCTCCTGTGCCGTAGGTGCTTTCATGCCTATCCCAAGGTGATAAATACACACCGAATTTAAGCCCATATTCACGGCAAGCGTCGGACACTTCACGCACCACATCACCATTGCCGTTTTTATAAGGACTGTTTTTCACGCAATAATCTGTATATTCACTTGGCCACAAACAAAAACCATCGTGATGCTTACAAGTGAGAATAATGGCTTTCATACCTGCGTTTTTAATCTCTCTTGCCCATTGACGAGCATCAAGTTTCTTAGGATTAAAAACACTTGGCGATGCTGTGCCATCTCCCCATTCACGACCTGTGAATGTGTTTGTGCCAAAGTGACAGAACGCATACATCTCTAATTTTTGCCACTCTAATTGACGAAGCGACGGAATTACTTCCGCCGCTATCTCGAAACTTTTCTTATTCTGCATAGTTAGTTGCCACAATATCAACACCTGTACCGAGAATGTTCTCAATAACAACATCACCGATATTAACAGGTGCTTTGATAGATGCTTTATTTATAACTTCCATACATTCCATCATCATACCCTTTGGAATTGGGTTTGCGCTCTTTACAGGCACAACATAAGCACTGCCACCCTCAACCTTAACGGTTGTTGTGAGCATTCTTGTTGGGTTTGTGCATTCTGTGTGAGCATAAGCTTCACCGCGTTTGCAAGTATTGCCTGTAACTTCTGTTACTGCACCATTATCGTCAAGGGTAACAGTAATGGGACAACCTAAAGGACATGCAACACATACAAGTTCTCTTTTTTCCATTTTTATTACGCCTCCACTCTAACGATAATTTTTGAATCAACAGGTAATGTGCTGATTACTGACTGCTTGAGAGTAACATATTCCATTTCGCCTGGACAAAGTTTCTTCTTTTTCTTTGAAAGAATTTCTTCACCATTGCACTCAACAACAATCTTTGCATTGTTGTAAACAGCGCCTACACGGAAATAGAGTTTAACATCAGTATCTGTTGCACAATTAATTCTCTGTGGAACGATGTAACGAACACCGTTGATACCTTCTGTATAAACACAGTCACCTGTAACTTTTTCGCCTTTAATATATTTAGCAGCACCAAGACCTGCAATCTGGCTTTCTTCTGTAACATAGTCAACAAGGTCATGAACCTGAAGAACATTACCACAAGCAAATACGCCTTTTTGCTCTGTTTCACGATATTCGTCAACGCGAGGACCACTAGTGATTCTGTCGAGTTCAAGTCCTGCATTCTTTGAAAGTTCATTTTCAGGAATAAGGCCGACTGACAACATAAGTGTGTCGCAAGGAACATATTCTTCTGTGCCCGGAATTGGTTGAAGTTTATCGTCAACCTTTGCGATTGTAACACCTTCAAGTCTGTCTTTACCATGAGTTGCCACAACCGTGCAACTGAGTTTAAGTGGAATACCGAAGTCGTCAAGACATTGAACGATATTTCTTGTAAGACCGCCTGAATATGGCATCAATTCGCAAACCATTTTAACCTTTGCGCCTTCAAGTGTCATACGACGAGCCATAATAAGACCGATGTCACCTGAGCCCAAGATTACAACCTCGTGACCTGGCATATAGCCATCGATATTAACATATTTCTGAGCAGTACCCGCAGTCATAATACCTGATGTACGGCAACCTGCGATATTTAATGCTCCTCTTGGTCTTTCACGACAACCCATTGCAAGCACAACCGCTTTTGCATTGATTTTAAGAAGACCATCTTTTTTATTAACAGCAGTAACAGTGTTATCTTCTGCAATGTCAAGTACCATTGTGTCTGTTTTAACAACGATATCTGTATCTGCAAGAAGTTTCATAAATCTGCCTGCATATTCAGGTCCTGAAAGTTCTTCGCCAAAATAGTGAAGACCAAAACCTGTATGAATGCACTGTTCAAGAATACCACCGAGAGTTTCAGCGCGTTCAAGAACGATAATTTTTTCTACACCGTTTTCTCTTGCTTTAAGCGCTGCTGCCATACCAGCAGGACCGCCGCCAACAACGGCTAAATCAAAATTCAACATTTTCAGCACCTCACTTTGTTCTTTCGTAAATAATCTTTGACTCTCCACCGAACTTTGTGATTTCATTCATATCCACACCAAGTTCACGAGCAAGGATTTCAACTACTTTACTTCCACAGAAACCACCTTGGCAACGACCCATGCCTGCTCTTGTTCTACGCTTAACACCGTCAACATCACGAGCACCTGCAGGAGCTTTGATTGCATCAATGATTTCGCCTTCTGTAATTGTTTCGCAACGGCAAACAATTCTGCCATAAGCTGCATTTTTCTTGATAAGTTCTGCTCTTTCTTCATCTGACATGTGACGGAAACGAACAGGTTCTTCTCTTTCATCTGTGTAAGATGCTTTTTCTTTAAGCTCTACTTTTTCTGCAAGAATGTCGCGAACATAAGTTGCGATTGCAGGAGCTGATGAAAGACCTGGTGACTCGATACCAGCAACATTCAAGAAGTTTGCACTCTTATCACACCAACCAATGATGAAATCATCATTAACCGGATGAGCACGAACACCTGCGAATGATGTGATTGCATTTCTTGCTGAAACGATTGGCACTGATTTAAGAGCCTTTTCAACAATCTCAATAAGACCTGCAGGAGTTGTGTCTGTATCTTCTTTGCTATCCTGATTAATTGCAGTTGGTCCGATAAGAAGGTTACCGTCAACTGTTGGTGTTACAAGAATACCTTTACCCATTTCATTTGGGCATTGGAAAATTGTATGTACAGCCAAGTTGCCAACTGATTTATCAAGAAGATAATATTCACCTTTTCTTGGAATGAGTTCGATTGAATCATCCCCTACCATACGAGCAAGGTCATCTGAGAAGTTGCCTGCTGCATTGATAATATGTTTAGCATTGATGTCACCTGCTGTTGTATCAAGAACATAACCGTCAGCATTTTCACTAATTGCTTTAACATCACAATTTCTGATGAATTCAACACCATTTGTAACAGCATTTTCAACTGCTGCGATTGTAAGTTCATAAGGACAAACAATACCAGCACTTTCACAAAGAAGTGCACCAACAGCCTTGTCGCTGATGTTTGGTTCAATTCTGCGAAGTTCTGCTTGGTCGATTACTGAAAGTTCTGGAACACCATTCTTAACACCGCGTTCATAGAGTTCTTTAACATGGTCCATTTCACTATCAGAAAAAGCCACAACTACTGAACCATTCTTTTTAAATGGAACAGAAAGTTTTTTACAGAGTTCAGGCATCATTGCAGTACCTTTAACATTAAGTTCAGCTTTGAGAGTACCGTTATGAGCGTCAAAACCACCGTGAACGATTGCACTATTTGCTTTTGTTGTGCCCATTGCAACATCGTTGCATTTTTCAAGCAAAGCAACATTGAGTTCATAGCGACTGAGTTCACGCGCAATTAAACCGCCGACAACACCGGCACCTACAATTGCTACATCGTAAGTCATAAATACACCCTTCTTTTTCTTTAAAATGCCATTATTCGACATTTTATTCATTATCTTGTACATTATATCATATTCGTTTACTTTTTAACATAGTTTTTTAAAAATATTTTTAAAAATTTTTACTATTTTGACATTGCTTTCAGTTTATCGCCAATGCGCTTGATTATTCTCTTTTCAAGTCTTGAAATATAGCTTTGAGAAATGCCTAATTTATCAGCAACTTCCTTTTGAGTTAATTCTTCTTTATCACCTAAACCAAATCTCATATCAATAATTATTCTTTCTCTTTCAGGCAATGTTTTAATGATTTCCATAACCAATCTTTTCTCATCATCTTCTTCAATTTCACGGCTTATTTCGTCCCCTTCACTACCCAACACATCAGCAAGCATTAGCTCGTTGCCATCCCAATCAGTATTAAGTGGCTCATCAAGAGAAATTTCCATTTTTTGTGATGCAATTTTGCGAAGATACATCAATATTTCATTTTCTATACAACGAGAAGCATAGGTTGCAAGTTTTATGTTCTTTTCAGGTGAAAATGTATTAACTGCTTTAATTAGACCTATTGTGCCTATTGAAATCAGGTCTTCAATATTAACTCCTGAACTTTCAAATTTTTTTGCTATATACACAACAAGTCTTAAATTATGTACTATCAGTTTTTCGCGTGCTTTATCATCACCACTTGCCAATTGTTCACTCAAAAGTTGTTCTTCTTCTTTTGTCAGTGGTTCAGGCAAGGACATTGGGCCGTTTATATAATAAACTCCACACTTAAAAAAACGAAGATATAATTTTTGTAAGAACAGTTTTAATTTAGTCATTATGCATTTCTCCTTCAAGATTTATATTTAAGATAATTTTGTATTCATCTAATGGTACAAGGCTTTCGGCAATATAAACTTTATCAGTTTTATATTCTCCCATTTCAATTAAGTTAGGGCGATATGCTTTAAGAAGCGTTTCACCACTTACGGTTGACACGGGAATAAGTCTTATTTTGTCTTTCTCGTCAAACAACTCGCAAAACATAGTTTTATCCATCATGATTACAGGAAAATTCGAAAAAGGCTCACGAAGATTATTACCCGTATCCATTAAACTTCGGCAAGAAACTGTTTTTTTATCAGTCTGAATTTTTATGTAATATTCTTTTGCTTTTGGCGCTTTTTTGTCGGTCAATTTTGTGATTAGTGTAATCACTATATAAGCAATTACAGAGCATATCACAAGAAATGTAATATCAATATCAAAATACACAATCCCGTTGTTATAAAGCATTATGTCGATTTCGGTAAACATATAAATTGCAAACATTGTTCCACCGAAAATAAAGCATATTGCAAACAGCCAAAACGTCGCTTTTATTAGTCTTTTAACAGGTTTTATTCCAAAAGTTATGATTGACATCATTACCGCTGAAAGCACCTTTAAAAGTGTCATTATGATACCTAAATCGTCTAAAAAGAGTAATAACGATGACAGTCCACCAACTATTGCGCCTAATAAAATTCTCACTCGCGTGGTGTTCGTTCTTGATATGGTTTTTACGGCTAAAATCATAAAATAATTTACAAGAATATTTATTACAATCAGCACGTCAACATACACAATCAATTAAATCACCACACAAAAAAAAAGCTTGATACCATTTTACACGGTATCAAGCATTTATTTTGTCATTTTTTAGACTGTTCTCATATAATCTTCAAGAATAAGCACCGCTGAAACTGCGTCAACAACTGCTTTTCTTTTTTTGCCACGAACATCAACTGCATTGAGAATATTATGTGCCGAAACTGTTGTTAATCTTTCATTTTGAAAAGCAACAGTTATGCCCGTTTTTTCTTCAAGCAATTTGCCAAGTTCACGGCAAGCATCACTGCGAAACCCATAACTTCCGTCCATATTTTGTGGAAGTCCAACACAGATGCGTTCAACATTTCTTTCTTTTGCCAATTCTGCGATTTTTTCAACAAGAACATCTCTATTTTTTTCGGTGATTACGCAAACTGGTGATGCTAAAATCTGCATTTTGTCGCAAACGGCAATTCCTGTTCTTACATCACCATAATCCACTGACATTATAATCATATATCAGTTACCTCTAATTCTTCCATAACATTATTGTTTTCTAATGCTCGTGAGAATGCATAAGCACTTTGAACAGATGTAAATAAAGGAACTTTCTTCATAAGAGCAGCACGACGAATCATAAGTTCTTCTTCGTTGCCACGAACATTCTCAAGAGTTGAAACAACATAAGAAAATTTATTAGAATTTATCATTGCAACTGCATTTTCACCATTTGCTGTGTTTGCTGCGATATGATTGGCATTGAGAAGTTTGGCAGTATCGCTAGTAGCATAGATTTTAAAGCCCTGACTCAAAAATCTGTTTGCCATTTTAGAAACATAAGCCTTGTCACCTTCACGAACTGACACAAGAATTGAGCCTGTTCTCTTAATTCTCATACCTGATGCAATCATACCTTTAAGAAGTGCGTTATCAAAGGTATCGCCAATTGCCATTACGTCACCTGTTGACTTTGTTTTTTCGCCGAGAAGCATATCTGCACCCTTAAGTTTCTCAAAGCTGAACACAGGTACACGAACAAAGAATTTATCTGGGTTAGCAATTGTACCAACTGCAACACCCATATCAACAAGCTTTTCGCCAGCCATACAACGAACTGTAATATCAGTAACATCAATTCCCGATGCTTTTGTAACAAAAGGAACGAGAGTTGTGTCTGTTACAGATGCCTTTGTAACATAGAGATTATTATCAAAAGCTACAAACTGCATATCAATTGCACCTTTGAATTTAAGCTCTGCTGTAATTGATTTTACATATTCAAGCAAGATGTCACGAATTGTATCGTTGATGCTGATTGTTGGAACAACTGAAATTGAGTCACCCGAATTTATATGTGCTTTTTCGATGTGTTCACAAAGTGCAGGAATGAAGAAATCTTCACCGTCTGAAATGATGTGTGCTTCGATACAAGTACCAACAAATACTTTTTTACTGCTTGTATGTTTAACATTAGCATCATCAAGAATATCAAAGAATTCGATTTTATTTGAAATCTTCTTAAAGAAATCAAAGTCTGCACCTATTATTTCAACATTTGCGCTCTGCAATAATTCTGACTTTTTGATTGCATCTTCGCCACCAAAGAGAAGAACTGCATAATCAGGCTTTTCTGTTCTGATTACATTCAAAATGTCTTCGTCTGTAAGTGGGTCAAGATAAACTCTGTCAGCAACATTGTAGTCAGTTGTAACTGATGCGGGGTTATTGTTGAGAAGAACAACCTGGAAACCTTGGTTTTTCAATGATTTTACACAATGAACTGTGCAATAATCACTGTCACCACTTCGGCCTGTAACAGCAGGACCACTACCGATTACAAGAACTTTTTTCTTATCTGTTTTATTTGCATTTATAAAGATTTCTGCTTCGTTATCTGCGCCATAAACCGAATAGAAATATGGTTTTTTAGCGTCAAATTCAGCAGAGCAAGTGTCAATTGAATTAAACACCGCGTTGAGTTCATACTCTGGTTTTTCACCACGGATTTGCTCAATTGCAAAGTCTGTGAATCCCATATTCTTTGCGTATTCATAAACCTCAAAACTATCGTTGTTTTCAATAGTTTTTTCTGTTTCTGCAATATTTTTGAGTTTGAACAAGAACCATTTATCGATATTTGTAATTTTATTTAACTCATCAATATCAATGTCTCTGTAAAGTGCTTCATACACCGCAAAAATTCGACGGTCATCAGCAAGACTTATGATATTTTTGAGTTCGTCATCAGTAATATTCTCAAACTGTGGAAGTCTTGGTGTATGGCTTTTATTCATACTTCTGACTGCTTTCATAAATGCAAGTTCAAAGCCTGTACCGACTGTGAGACACTCACCTGTCGCCTGCATCATTGTACCTAATGTACGATTTGCATCACCAAAGCTGTCAAATGACCATTTAGGGAATTTAACTGCACAATAATCAAGAGCAGGTTCACTGCAAGCAGTTGTGCAACCTGTTATATCATTTTCAATTTCAAACAAAGTTTTGCCAAGAGCAATTTTTGCTGAAACATAAGCAATTCTGTATCCTGTTGCTTTTGAAACAAGAGCAGATGTACGGCTAACGCGAGGGTCAACGCCTGTTACAACATATTCTTTACCATCAGGACTCAATGCAAACTGAACATTACAGCTACCTTCGATTCCCAAACGAGAAACTATTTTTCTCGCTGCTCTGCGAAGACGAGTAAACTCTGAATCTGTTAAAGTCTGTGCAGGGATTACAACAATTGAGTCACCTGTATGAATACCAACAGGGTCAACACTTTCAACACTAGACACGCTGATACAGTTATCTGCTTTATCACGCATAATTTCAAATTCAAGTTCTTTCCAACCTGCGATACTTTTTTCAACAAGAATCTGACTAACAATTGAAGTTTCAAGACTTTTTTCTGCTTTTACCCAAAGGCTTTCTTTGGTATTACAGTATTCTGCACTTTCTCTGTCAGGAGTGTAAGCGGGACGAACAATAACGGGATAACCAACTTTATCAGCAAAGTCACAAGCCTCTTGTACACCATTTACAACGAGTGCAGGCACTGTTGGCTCGTTCATTTCGTCAAGTGCATCAACAAATGAATGTCTGTTTTTAACACTACGGATAACATCTTGATTAATACCAATAAGAACTGTATTTGTTTCTTCTAAATAGCCGTTTTGAGCAAGTTCAAGGCTCAATTCAAGACTATCATCGCCACCTGCAGTTGAAAGAAGTGCGTCAGGTTTTTCTCTTTCAAGAATTTTCTTTACACTTTCAATATTGAGTGGTTCGATATAAACTCTGTCTGCAAATTCTTTATCGGTTGCCAAAGCAGACGGTGTTGAGTTTGCAAAAATTACAGTAATGCCCTCTTCTTTGAGTGCTTTGCAAACCTGCAATGCAGAATAGTCAAACTCAAGTGACTGACCGATTTTAACGGGACCTGCACCAAGAACGAGAATTTTTTCAAATTTATTCATTATTTTCACCGTCCATCATCTTATAAAAATCACGAATAATAAAACCTGTGCTACTATCAATGTCACCTTTTGGTGTAAATTGAACTGAAAGTCCTTTGAAATTCTTATAGCGAAGACCTTCAACAGTTTTATCATTTATATTTGTCATTATAACATCTGCCACATCACTCTTTACAGAAGATTTTTCAACTGCATAGCCGTGATTTTGGTCAGTTATCATAATTTTATCAGTACCTTCAATTATAACAGGTTGATTTGAGCCACGATGACCTTTATCCATTTTTATAATTTTAAAGTCATTTGCAAGTGCTAGCATCTGATGGCCAAGACCAATTGCAAAAACAGGAATATCTTTTTTGATTATTTCGCGGATAATATCAATAATTTCAGGCTCATCATCAGGGTCAGCCGGACCATCGCAAAGCACGACACCATCAGGATTATATTTCATAATTTCATCGGCTGTAGTGAATGCAGGAACATTTGTTACATTGCAACCATTGAGCAAGAACGCATTGAGTTGCTTTCTTGGTGAACCAAAGTCTACTGCAACAATATTATATTTTGCATTATCACCTTTCAACTGAAAAGGCTCTTTAATTGTTATTTCACGAACAGCACCCGAAACTGTGTATTCTTTGATTTTAGGAAGCAACTCGTCAAGATTATCAATATTATCTGTTATAGCACCGTTTACATATCCTTTATCGCGAAGATATCTTGTAAGACGGCGTGTATCAATTCCACAGATACCAACAATATTGCATTGTGAAAGATATTCATCAAGAGTGATTTCGGCACCATCTGAACAGATGTCGCACCATTCACGAACAATATATCCATTTGACATAATTGTGCTTTCGTTGTTATCACGAATAATACCACGATTTGCTGCAAGTGGATATGTCTGTGCTACTATTTGACCATAATATGTTGGGTCTGACAAAATATCAGTATAAGCAGATGTGCAAGTATTAAAAACAACTTCGCCAATTGTTAATCCGCTTTTACCCATTGAATAGCCTTCAAAAATTGTTCCGTCTTGAAGAACTAAATATGCTTTTGTTCTGTTTTTCATAAAATATCACCTTGATAATTGAGTATTATATAAACCACAAAAGCCCATCTTAAGATGGGCTATTTTTATGCATTACTATCAACTGCTTGCGCTGCTTCAGTAGTCGTTGTTGTGATGGTTGTATTTTCTGGCACCACAGTTTGAGTTGTGCTTTCAGTTGGATTTTCAGGAGTTACAGGATTAACCTGTGTGGATGTTTCTGATGTATCAGGAACTGTCGTTCCGTTTCCACCTGGGTCAACACAGCCTACACATTTAGCTGGTAAGTTTGCTGTTTTATACCATCCGGATGCTGTAGAAGCACATGTTTCACTTGCAAGCAAACCTGATACTGTACAATAAGAAGCCTGTGTAACTTTATCAGTATATTTTTCAAAGCTCTTTGGTGCCAAATTCTTGTGAACTCTATCCATTACTTCTTTGAAAACCATACCTGCAGCTTGTCTTGAAGTTTCAATTTCTTTATTCTGGTCATAACCAAACCAAACTGCACCAACATAATAAGGTGTTCCACCAACAATCCAACGGTCATAGTTGTTTGTTGTTGTACCAGTTTTACCAAATGTAGTAAAGCCTTTTACGCTATATCTGACACCAGTACCAACAGAGCTCTGCATAACTGTTCTGAGCATCTGATTCATAATATAAGAGGTTTCCGGTGAAATAACCTGTTCGCCTTTTGGGTTATTCTGAAGAAGAATGTTTTCGCCTGTGCTATCAGTTACTTTTGTATAGCAATATGGCTCAAAATATTTACCACCATTGCCAAATGTCGCAAATGCTGCTGCCATTTCAAGTGTTGTGCAGCCACCATTTGTACCACCCGTAGCCAATGCTGATGGTGCAACGCTATCAATTGTATCGTTTGTAGTAGAAATGTGGAATTTCTCTGTAAGATAGCTATAGCTTGTCTTAAAGCCCATCATCATAAGAATCTGAGCAGGAACTGTATTGTAAGAAACTGAAAGTGCATATTGAGTTGTTACATAACTATTTGGGTCACCCGGGTCTTCACCAAAGTTCTTTGGCCAGCGCTGACCTTTCCAAACAATACCATAGTTCAAAATTTTTGAAGACCATGTTACATAATCTTCTTCAATTGCTGCCGCATAGATACTAAGTGGTTTGATTGATGAACCCGGTTGACGAACTGCAGATGAAGCACGGTTGTTTGAACGGTTTTCAGTCTTTTCGCCTGCACCACCTACAATGGCTACAACTCGTCCGTTATAATCCATAAGTGTCATTGCAGACTGTGCTAATTCTTTTGTTGATGCTGCAGTTTCACTTGGGAAATTGATACGATTTTCGTAAACTTCTTCAAGCACACTTTGAACTTTTGTATCAACAGAAGAATAAATGCGCAAACCGCCTGAATACATCATTTTTGTTGCTTCATAATGTGAATAGCCGTTTGCTTTAAGGTCCTGAATTACAGAATCAATAACATAGTCAACATAATAACTATAAATTTCACCATCTGCTATAGACTCGTTTTCACCATTATCTTTTGGAACATAGTTTTCACTATTTGTAAAGATGAGTTCATAAGCAAGAGCTTCGTCGTATTGCTCTTTTGTAATCATCTTCTGTTCATACATCTTTCTAAGGCATACTTCCTGACGCTTCTTGTTATTTTCAGGTTGCCAGAGTGGGTCATAATCAGCGGGAATCTGAGTAATTGCAGCTATTGATGCACATTCTGCAATGTTAAGCTCAGAAATATCCTTTCCGAAATAAGTTTCAGCAGCAGTCTGAACACCATAACAGTTATGACTAAGATAAATTGTATTGAGATAAGCCTCTAAAATATCATCTTTTTCATAATGCTTTTCTAAATTCAAAGCAGAAATCATTTCATTATATTTTCTGTTGATGCTTCGTCCGTTTTCACCAGTAAGATTTTTAATGAGCTGCATTGTAATTGTTGAGCCACCACGCACATTACCAGTTGTAAGAGTTGACCTTATAATACCGAATGTTGAACTAAACCAGTCAACACCACCGTGCTCGTTAAATCTTTCATCTTCAAGCGCAACAAAGGCTTTAGGCATCCATTCAGACATATTTTCCATATCAACCCAAACACGATTCTTTTCACCGTGGAGTTTGACAAGTTCAACTGGATTACCTTCTTTATCGTCGGCATAAATAATTGTTGTCTGGTCCTGATTCTGCTTATAGAAATCAAGGTCAATGATTCTTTCACCATTAACGCGTCCGACCATATCAGAAATCACATAAACACCTAAAATCAAGCACACAACTAACCCTGTGAACACGACTGGTGCAAGAAATTTTAAAAACTTCTTAACTTTTGGAGACATCTTTCTTTTTTTATTTGAGGTCTTTTTTCTCATATTTATCCTCCAAAACTGCTTTTAATAGACGCAGTTTTTATAACACACAGATAAGTATAGCACAAAAACATTAAAATGTTTAGTATTTTTTAAAAAATAATTAAATTTTAATAATTTATAATATTTTTGCTAAAAATACAAACAAGATAATTTTTCCAAACATAAAAAGGATGGCTATATTATGCTTAAAAGAAACCGAAAAATCTTCTTGTTCTTTATTTTGTGTGTTATTATTTTGTGTTTTCTTTATTTTTTACTCAACAGGGATATGAATGAATATATAAGACAAAATCCATATATACCTCCTGCTGACTATTACACTATCACAGAATATCAAGGAAAAATTGCGGTTTTCAAAAATTCTGACGCAGTTCCCCTTGATGTTTATGATTCTTATGTTTCAGTTTTACCACAACACGACAGAGAACTTTTAAAAAACGGTATTCGCACTGAAAGCACATCTGAATTGCAAAGAATTATTGAAGATTACACAAGTTAAATTTTTGTAATTATAATTTCTGCATCTTTAATATTACCATTCAATGTGATTTCAACAATTCCATTGTCGCGAATATAGAAATTTGCATTTTCATTATTAACTGTAACCAAATAATCAAAGCTATCGTTCATTACTGCTATTACTGAATGTTTTTCGTTATTGCCATAGTATTTTATAGAGCATTCCATTTCGGTTGCATCTTCGTTAAACTTGCTATTCATAACCATTACATCAAGACCTGTTGAAAGTGTTCTCGGCTTGAAATAAGCATTGGTCCAGATATTTATAGGTGTTGAAAGACCACCAAAATTATGGAACCATCCGCCACGGCCTGATGTAATATTGAACATTTCAAATGTGTAATATGAATATTCAACTTCTCTCTTCCAAGCATCAAGAGCAGTTTTTGCAATTTTGAATGCAAAATCAGTTTCGCCAAGGTCAAGCATAGTTTTCCATACAAACCATTGGTGAGAAAGCCACACATTGCCGTTCCAATAACCATTTGTTATGTAATATGATGCTGTTTTATCAACGGCACTGATACCAACAGGGCTAAACATTTCATCGTCACTCTTTAAATGAGAAAGAATTCTATCGCGTTGGTCTTTTGTAACAGCGCCTGCAATAATTGGATAAATACCATCCATTGTTTTGTTTAAGTTTTCACCTTGGGCAGTTCTATATTGCTCTTTTGCATCGCCGTTTTCATCGTGAATTACATAAGAGAAATAGCCACAATCTTCATCCCAAGAGTATTTTTGCAAGGCATTTGAAACTCTTTCAATATCACGGAGATATGTCGCCTTATCTTCTTCTTTTTCGAGCAAATCTGCAACCATATAAAGAATTTTTGCACAACGGATTACCTGTGATGATGAAATACAAGGAGTCATCCACTTTTGCTTGTTTTCGGCATACATTGTCTTTTGTGGTGGCAAGTCGTCCATACCACTGCAATTATAGAAATAGTCAAATGTTGTTGTGAGTCCACTATTGAACTTTGTAGTAGTTGAGCCGTTTATTTTGCCTGCAAGGAAATCATAGAACATTTTTACTCTGTCATAATATTCGAGTAATTCCGTTTTATCATTTGCTTTTTTGAGCATTTCGAGATATTGATAGATATGCACGGGTACAGGTGAGCCGTGAAGCAAGAACGCCCATTGGTCGTTATCTGTCAAATATGTTTCGAGAATATAATCTGCAATACTTGGTGCAAATTCAATCATATCAAGACCGATAAAGCCTGAATCCCAAGTATAGAATGAGTCCCAACGCTTACCCGGTGTGTGATGAACAACATATTCACCATTTCTATAAAGTGGATAAACTGTATTTTGGAACACGGTAGCACGAAGAATTCTGTTTGAGAATTCGTAAGTTTTACCTGCTAAATTCAAATCAAATTTTTCAAGTGAATTATATGCTTTTTCATAGATTTTTTCGTATTCTTCTACTGTTTTATAATCTGTTTCACCAAATGAGAGCACCGCATATTCAACATGAGTTGTGCGAGGCTCGACATAGAGAGTATGCACAACGGTGTTGTGATAAAAGCCTTCGTCACTATGTTTTTCCGAGAATGAGCCTGAAAATGTTTCGAGCATGTTTTGAAAACTTTCGTCAGGTTGTGAAATTCGAGCTGTTGGACTATCTTCAAGACAACCTGTATCAAAATCACGGCAACGTGTTGATGGATTAAATGTTTTTACATAGAATTTGTCGTCAACACCGTCATATTTATAAGAAACGAGTTTGCCGTTTTCATCAGCAGTTTCTATTTCGGGATAAAAATTATGTTTCTTACTATTTGTTGAAACTGTTTCGCCATCTTCTGTTACTGCGAGAAAATCAAATTCAATTCCACCTGTGCCACAAGACACGAGAATTACGCTTGAAAGATTAAATGGAATTGACAAAATATCAAAATTCTCTGCTGATTTGAATGTGATTTCTTTTCCGTTTAATGTCCAGACACTATCTTTATTTTCAGTTGTTCTATAACGAATGTGAAGAATTGGATTCTGGAATTTTGAAATATCTCCTAAATCATAAGTGATTCTATCCCCTGCTTCTTCACCGAGTCTTGGACATTTTGGCAAAATATAGCGATTACAATCTCTATCACCTAGTCCACGATGAAAAGTGAATGCGTCATCAAAGAATTCACCTTTTTTCATAGCGTCAATAACCTGCTTGTCCCAAGGACGAGTAGTGTTATAATCATAAGAAACATAATCAAGTGCCTTGATAAAAATATTCTTTTCAGGCAAAACAGGTGTTGTTGTAAATACGTTTGGATATTCGATTGCTGAAAAGAGATTCAAAAGGCAGATTTGCATAATTTCAGTATTATTTACAAACTCTGTGCGCACAAGCACACTATCTTCTGAAAGCTTTGTGAAAGACACATCTGCGTAGACCTTGTCTTTCCATTCAAGGTCATAACGATATGAATAGAATGAGTAATCAGCCTTTGCTTCCCAAGGGTGAACACCAACGGGCACAGTAACATTTGGCACACGAGAATCTGCATTTTCAATAGCAGGACTTACAACA
>JAZQWV010000078.1:0-9838 GCA_045632525.1 Candidatus Fimenecus sp. | reverse complement strand
AGCTGAATTGGAACTGCGTTACAGTTAAATCTTTCTTTAACCATGTCAAGAACACGGTAGAAGTTAGCACCTAAAATGTCCATCTTGTTAACATAAATCATTCTAGGAACTTTGTATTCGTCAGCCTGACGCCATACAGTTTCAGACTGAGGCTCAACACCACCCTTTGCGCAAAGAACAGTTACAGAACCGTCAAGTACGCGGAGTGAACGCTGAACTTCAACTGTGAAGTCAACGTGTCCAGGAGTGTCGATGATATTGATACGATGGTCTTTCCAGAAACATGTTGTAGCAGCAGAAGTAATTGTGATACCACGTTCCTGCTCCTGTGCCATCCAGTCCATTGTTGCTGAACCGTCATGAGTCTCACCGATTTTGTGGTTAACACCTGTGTAATAGAGAATTCTCTCTGTTGTAGTTGTTTTACCAGCGTCGATGTGAGCCATAATACCAATATTTCTTGTTTGTTCAAGAGATACTTTTCTTGGCATAATGTCCTCCTAAATGTCTCTAATAAATTACCATCTGAAATGTGCGAAAGCTTTGTTAGCTTCTGCCATTCTGTGCATTTCTTCCTTCTTCTTGAATGCTCCACCCTGTGAGTTGATAGCATCAAGAATTTCGTTAGCAAGTCTTTCTTTCATTGTTCTTTCTGAACGCTGACGAGCATAAAGAGTAATCCAACGAAGACCAAGTGTCTGACGTCTTTCTGGGCGAACATCCATTGGAACCTGGTATGTTGCACCACCGATACGACGAGCCTTACACTCGAGAACTGGCATAACGTTTTCCATAGCGGCATCGAAAACTTCTAAAGCTTCCTTGCCTGTTTTTTCAGCGATGATGTCGAATGCATCATAAACGATTTTCTGAGCAACGCCCTTCTTACCGTCTAACATAACGCTGTTGATAAGTCTTGTTACAAGCTTTGAATTATAAAGCGGATCTGGCAAAACATCACGTTTTGCAATCTGGCCTCTTCTTGGCACTGCGCTTCCCTCCTTCATATTAATGATATCATAGGTACTCGAGTGACAAAACCCCGTGGCACCAACGAAAAGGCATACATAAATATATATACACTCTCGTTGGACAAATATTCATTTCGAATACTGCCTTTCAAGAAGATTCTGTCTTTTAACATTAACCTATTATTTTTTTGCTGCCTTAGGACGCTTTGCACCGTACTTTGAGCGGCTCTGCATTCTTCCGTTAACACCCTGAGTATCGAGTGTACCACGGATAATGTGATAACGCACACCGGGAAGGTCCTTAACACGGCCGCCTCTGATAAGAACAACAGAGTGTTCTTGAAGATTGTGTCCTACGCCTGGGATATAAGCTGAAACTTCGATACCATTTGTAAGACGAACTCTGGCAAGTTTTCTAAGAGCTGAGTTAGGTTTCTTAGGTGTATCTGTTTTAACAACAGTACAAACACCTCTCTTTTGTGGAGAATTGTTATTTGTCATAACATTCTTCTTTGAGTTGAGACCCTTACCAAGAGCTGGAGCCTTAGACTTTTTAACGAGAGTTTCTCTTCCGTTACGAACGAGCTGGTTAAAGGTTGGCATTTCTTTGATTCACCCCCATACATATTTATTGCATAACAAATGAACGGACACATGTCCGCATGCTTGAATAGTTTATCACAATTAAACAATATTTGTCAACAGTTTTTTTGCAAAATAACTAAATCTTTTTACTGTAGTCAACAAAACAAAAACGGCAGGCTTTCACCTACCGTTTTATTATTACTTATTATGCAATCCAGACGCCGTTGGATGCGAAATTATATGTTTTGCCATTTATAACTTTAGTGCCAGTTACCATATAACCATTAGTATCTATAAAATACCATTCGCCGTTATATTGCAACCATTTATTGGTTACCATTCTGCCGTCTGTATCAAGGAAGCACCAGCCCTTGCTATCTGCTACCCATTGATTTGTCAAGCAGTAACCATCAGCACCTACATAGCACCAACCTTTTGAGTCTTTAACCCACTTGTTAGTTACCATTCGACCATCAGCACCAAGGTAACACCAGCCTTTGCTATCTGCTACCCATTTATTTGTTACGCAATAGCCGTCAGTACCCACATAGCACCAGCCTTTTGAGTCCATTACCCATTTATTGGTTACCATTCGACCATCAGCACCAAGGTAACACCAACCAACGCTATCTGCTACCCATTTATTTGTTACACAGTAGCCATCAGCACCAACATAGCACCAGCCTACACTATCCATAAGCCATTTGTTTGTGACTTTTTCATTATTTACATAATATGCCCAATTATCGTTCTCAAGAATCCAACCGTTGAGAACAACTTTTGAATCGCCACAATTTGTGCAAGTGTTATCAACATAGTTGTGACCTGTTGCATCGACATAATCTGCAATATAAGTATCACCACATTCACAAGTATATGTTGTATAGCCTTGTTCTGTGCAAGTTGGGTCTGTTACTACAGAATCAAAAGTGTGTCCCAACGCACTTATTGTGCCATATTCTTTATGGTCGCAATTTTCACATTCTCTAAATATTGAGCCGTCTTCGGTACAAGATGGTAAAACTTCCACCATCCAATCACCAAAGTTGTGACCTGTTGCCTCAACATAATCGGCTTCAAATGTATAACCACACTGACAAGTGTATGTAGTATAACCTTGTTCTGTACAGGTTGGAGCTGTTGTCACCGTTTCACAGTCATGCTCTGTTGTATCAACATAACTGTCAACATAAGTATCACCACAATGGCAAGTATATGTTGTATAGCCCTGCTCTGTGCAAGTTGGCTCTGTTATAACCTCTTCATAATCGTGACCCAATGCATCTACATAATCGTCAATATAACTGTCACCACAGTCGCAAGTATATGTTGTGTAGCCTTGCACTGTGCAAGTTGGAGCTGTTGTTACTGCTTGATGATTATGGTCTGCAAGTTTTTCAATTATTTCTGTGTAAGTATCGCCACAAGCACAAGTATGTGTCATTACACCTGTTTTTGCGTGAGTTGCAGGAGTTGTGATTTCCGATGTGTAGCTATGGCCCGTTGCAGCAATTGTTTCTGTTGTTGTTTTGCCACAATCTGCACATTCAAGTGTTTTACTGCCATTCGTTGTACATGTAGCTTCAACAACATATTCGATTGAGTAATTATGGTCACCTTTTGCCGACATATAGTTAGGTGTGCCACAAGTTAAACAATCGCGTTTAAATGTGGCATATTCTTGACAGTTGACTTCTGTTAACGGGTACCAGTCACCATAAGTATGACCATAAGCTGGAAGGATAACTGCACCAGTTTTGTTTTCACATCTTGAACATTTTTTAGATTTGCGACCATCTTCTGTACAAGTTGCTTCATATTCAATCTGATAATCGCCATAATCATGACCAAGTTTTGCAACTGTGAATGTATCTTCAGCACCACAGTCTACACAAACGCCTTTCTTTGTGCCACCTTTTGTACAGGTTGCTTCTACGATTATTTCCCATTCATAATTATGTCCTGTTGCCTCAACAAAATCATCATTCTTTATGTCACCACATAAAGTACATCTATAATTTGTATATCCTTGAGCTGTGCAAGTCGGTTCTACTGTTGTAATTTTTTCATAGTTATGACCTATTGCATCAACATAATCAAAATTATGTACATTTCCGCAGTCTACACAAACTTCTTGGCTATAACCTTTTTCTGTACAAGTTGGTTTGAAAACTTCTAACTTGTTGCCATAATTATGACCTGTTGCAGGGTCATGGAGTTCTTTATAGCTATCACCACAACCATTAGCGCAAGTATATAATGTATAGCCTGATTTTGTGCAAGTTGGAAGCATAGTTGAAGTTACTATGTGATTATGGCCTATTGGGTCAGTATAATCATCAACAAATGTTTCTCCACAATCAGGGCAAGTGTATGTTGTAAAGCCCTGTTTTGTACAAGTTGGTGGTGTTACCTCTGTAATATAATTGCAAGAACCATAATCAATGAAATTATCAACATAGCTTAAGTTACAGCTTGAGCAGATATGTGTCAAATAGCCATAATGATTACAAGCAGATTCTGTTCTTATTGTTAAATCATAAGAGTGGTCACAGCCAACATAGTTATAATGAATAGTTGCATTCAAGAGTGCATCATTATTTGAGCCAATTGTAATATTCTTCCATTGCTCTTCTGTGCCTGCATAATAAACATCAGTAATTTCATAACAATTTTCGAATGCTGCACCATTAATAAACGTTACACTTGTTGGAATTACAACCTCTTTAATATTTGCATATGAATCGAAATTGCGTGAACCAATACCTGTTATGCCTTCTGAAATCACTACTCGTTTTATATCATATTTATAATCCGGAACAATACCGGCTAATGTTTCGTCGAATATAGAAAGGCCTGTTTTTGAAATGTTATCTATATCGCCTGTACCTGAAACTGTTAAAGTGTATGAATATGCGTCAAACACCCATGAAACTTCATTGCTACCAAGCAAGCCTGTGAATGTGCCATAGTTTGAATATACCACATAGTCAATTGTGAAGACCTTTGCATCAAAGAATTCATCATTGATGTCGCCTATTCCCACATTATTCCACTCTGCTTTTGTGCCAGAATAGTTAATGAATGTTAATTTCTCACAGCCGTAGAAAGCACGGTCAGCGATACTCATCAAGCTTGTATCAACATTTACAGTTTTAAGAGATGCTGCATTGTAGAACGCATATCTACTAATACTTGATACGCCTTTAAGTGTAACTGTTTCGATAGTATCAGAATAAGCGAATGCATAGTTACCAACATTGTTAACGCCATCAACTATAACGTATTTAGCATAGTTTTCAACTATATGTGACCAAGGAGCATCACCATAATCAGTAAAATCTGGCATATAACCTGTGCCCTGTATAATCAAGGTACTTGTTTCAAGGTCATATTCCCATTTGATTGTGTTGCTGATTGTGCCTGCTAAATTTGAAGAGCCATCTACCCAATAAATTAAGTATGAATTGAGATAGCTTGTTGAATTACTATTATCTAACAATTCATTCCACTGCTTTTGTGTGCCGGCATAATTTATTATATAACCATGCTTTCCACCCTGCAATGCATAATAGTCAAGCATTTTCACACTTGTTGGAATTGTTATAGTTGTCAAGTTTGTTCCATAATAGAAAGCATAATAACCAATTTTAGTTGCACTATCAGGAATTGTGTAAGTTGCTTCTTTTCTGCCTGTTGGATATAAAATAAGTTCTGTTTTATCTTTATTAAACAAAACGCCACATTCATCAACTGAGAATGTTTCACTATTGCTATCAACTTCAAATTTTTCAAGAGATGAGCAACCAATAAATGCATCTTCAGAAACTGTTGTTACATCTTCAGAAATTACAAATCTTTCAAGACTTTCACAATTTTTAAAAGAATAAGCAGGAATTGTTTCTAAAGATTTTGGTGTAATAACCTCTGCTAACTTTGAACACTCGGCAAATGCATATTGACCCAATTGTGTGCAACCTTCAGGAAGTGTCACACTTGTAATGCCATCACAATTATAGAAAGCATAACTACTAATATTTACACTGCCATTTTCAAATATAAGGTTATTCAAATCAGTACATTCTGCAAAAGCATACTTGCCAATTGTAGTTACTGTACCTGGAATTTTAATCTTTGTAAACTGGTCACAATTATAAAATGCATAATCATTGATTTTTGTCAGAGTTGAAGGGAGCCCAAGCTCTGTCAAAAGTTGATTATTGATATAAAGTTTTTTAGCGTAATACATTGGGTTAGATGTTTCATTAGTAAATGTAATATTAGATGCCCATTGTCTCGCAGCGCCACCATAATAAACATTTTCTAATGAGGTACAACCATTAAATGCGTTTTTGCTAATTGTTGTTACAGTGCTTGGAATTGTAACATTTTTTAATTTTGAATCAGTTCCAAAAAGATTTGAACCACTTATTGTTGTTGTACCGTTTGCAAAAACAATATCTATCAATGTATCAATTTTATCAAAAGCATAATTACCAATTGTTGTTACACCAGCAGGAATTGTAATTTGTTCAAGGCTTGTTTTAGCAAAAGCATTCGCACCAATTGATGTTAATGCACTTGGAAGAATGATGCTCTTTAAGCTTGTGCAGTTGTAGAAAGCATCGACACCAATGCCTGTAACTGTGTTTGGTAGATTGACATTCTTCAAATCTGCACAGCCATAGAAAGCATAGTCTCCAACGCTTGTAACTGTGCTTGGAATTAATACACTTTCAATTGCAGTGCCACGAAGTAAATAACTACCAATTTTTGTTATTGAGCTTGGTAATTTAATAGTTTTCAAGTTTGCACATTTATCAAAAGCACCATTACCAAGCGTTGTAACGCTGTCAGGAATTATAATACTTTCAATAAGTGTTTCAGCAAAGGCATAGCTACCGATTGAAGTCAAGTTATTTGTTAAATTAATTTTATCAATTGAAGTTTGATTAAATGCCTGAACACCGATTTCTGTTATACCATCAGGTAAATCAATACTCTTTAAATTTACACATCCGTCAAAAGCATATTTTCCGATAATTGTTACATTATCGTGAAGAGTAATTTTTTCAAGACCTGAATCCTCGAATGCACCATTTGAAATTGCAGTTATATTTTCAGGAACAACAAATTCTTTCAAAGCTGTACAGCCTTCAAACATATAAGAGCCTAAAGCTGTCAATGTGCTTGGAATTGATACACTTTCCAATGATACACAACCTTCAAACATAGAATTAGGAATTGTTGTTACACCTTCAGGAATTTTAAAAGTTTTAAGGCTGGTACATCCTTTGAAGATTGGAAGTGTTGTTATGTTTTTAGGAAGTGTAATGCTTTCAAGTTTAGTACATTCTTGAAATACAGAAGTGCCAAGTGTTGTTACACTGTCAGGAATCACAATTGACTGCAAACCAGATTTATAAAATGCACTATTTTCAATTGTTTCTAATGAATCAGGTAATTCAACTGTTTTCAAACTTGGACAATAGCTGAATGCATGAATCCCTATTGTTGTTAATTTATCACCAAATTCTATATTAGATAATGCACTACAAACTGTGAAGCTTTCTCTGCCAATTGTAGTTAAGTTTGCAGGTAATTTTACAGATTGAATTCCGCGTGAATATGCAAACGCATCTTGTCCAATAGTAGTTATTGAGTCGCCAAGCTCAACCTCTCTGAGACTATCAATACTGTAGAATGTATAGTTACCAACATAGGTTATACCGTTTTTAATAACAACTTTTCTAATCTGACTTTTATATGTATCCCAAGGGAATGCTGATGTAGCTTTATAATCAGGCATAGCACCTGAGCCAGAAATTGTTAAGACGCCTGTATCAATGTTAAAAGCCCATTTAAGGTTTTCACCAAAAGTGCCACTTGCATCTACAATAGGAATAATTTCTTGTGGAACAAGAATTTCACCACAAGTTTTGCATTTTTGGCCTTCTGTAAGACCTGTTGTAGTTGATGTTGCAGGAACTTCAGGAAGAATCTGAATCATATGTCCCTTTGCATTAACCGGCTTTGAAAATTCAACACCACAAACATCACAATTATAAACTATTACACCATATTCTGCGCAAGTTGGTTGCTTTGTTATTACACCTTCAGTTGCACTGTGACCTGTTGCATCTACATAATCACCAACATAGCTTTCAACACAAGAAATGCAATTATATGTAGTAAAGCCTTGTTCAAGACAAGTTGGTGGTGTTACTGTGCCTTCATAGCTATGAAGATGGTCTATGCCATAATGCATTGTTATGCCACTTGGGAAATTAGCTATTGAAATAGCATTCCAATCTTCTTCTGTGCCTGCATAATAAACATCTGTAAGACTTGTGCAATTATGAAATACATGCAATTGTATTGTATTTACTGATAAAGGAATTGACACGCTTGTAAGACTTCTGCACTCTTCAAATGCCTGCATACCAATAATTTCTACGCCTTTTCCAATATTAACCTCTTTTAAAGCTTTACAGCCATAAAAAGCACGACCTTGAATTTCCTTAACATTATTACCAATCTTTACATTTTCAAGCTTTGTGCAGTTATAAAAAGCTTCGCCACCAATTGTTAATACATTATTACTAATTACTACACTTTTAAGGTTTGTGCAGTTTGAAAAAGCGCTACTACCAATTTTAGTAACAGTGCCTGGGACAGTATAATTTTTTATACCATTATAATTAGGATATACCAAAAGTGTTGTTTTATCCTTATTAAACAACACACCGTTTTCGTCGTTTGAAAAATGTTGGTTATTAATATCAACCTCTATTTTCTTAAGGCTTTCACAATCACTAAAAGCATTTGCACCAATTGATATTACACTTTTAGGAATTGATATACTTGTAACATAGTCAAGAGAAGAAAACGCATTTTGGCCTATATATGTTATACCGTCATTAACAACTACAGTGTCAAAAAGAGTTTTCAAGTCATACCAAGCTTTATATGTACTATTTTTATAGTCTTTCATTTCACCTGTGCCACTGATAGTTAAAACACCTTTAATTACATCAAGCGACCATTGTGCATCAGCACCACATTCACCTGCAGGAATTCCGTTATTAACTTCATATATAATGATACCGTCAGTAATTTCACTGTTACCATTACTATGAATATCTATTTCGTTCCACTGCTCTTCAGTGCCTGAATATAAAACAACTAATTCATATAAAGTGAAAGAAATTGCTACAGAGTCAATTGTGGTAACACTATCAGGGATTGACACTGCTCTAAGAAATGTAGACCCTGTAGAAAATGTGCTAGAGGGTATTTTTTCTAACCCGTTAGGGAAAGAAACATAATGGATATTTTCACACTGATAGAACACATTAGTGTCCAATGTTGTTACACCCTCAGAAATTATAACATTTGTGATATTGTCATTTTCATCAAAAGCACGATATCCAATTGACACAACTGAATAACCGTCAATTTCAGTTGGAGTAACAACATCGCTGTCTGAGCCGGTATATTTTGTGAGCTTAGCAGTTTTGTCTTCTTCTGAGATTATGGTGTATTCCCAATCAACGACACCGATAGTTGCACCAAAAGATGTTATCGGAATGGTTGACACCACCATCATAATTGCGAGGATTATTGATAAAAATTTACTTATCTTTTTCATAATTACTTCCCCCTGTGATTTTCGCAAAATACTGTCTGTATAAGGTAGTGACAAAAATCCCCAAATGTCACATAAATATTTTAAAAAAATTTTTTTAATATATCTATTTTGATTTTATCAAGAAATTTCTTCAATTGCAATAAAAATACAAAAAAATAAGAGGACTGATTTCTCAGTCCTCTATATTTTGTAATTATGCTTCTGTTGAAACTAAATCAGAGATTGATTTGTTAAGTTCAACATCTGAGTAACACTTCATACCAGTACCTGATGGAAGAAGTTTACCGATAATAACATTTTCTTTAAGGCCCATAAGTGGGTCAATCTTACCCTTGATAGCTGCATCTGTAAGAACTCTTGTTGTTTCCTGGAATGATGCTGCTGACAAGAATGAATCTGTTGCAAGAGATGCCTTTGTGATACCAAGAAGCACTGGTGTACTTGTTGCAGGAACAAAGATTGAGCCTGTTTCTTCTGCACGAAGACGAGCTGCTTCATTTGCCTGAGCGAGTTCACGCTTATCTGTTGATGCACCTGGAAGAAGGTCTGTTGTACCTGCTTCTGCAACCTTGAGTTTTCTCATCATCTGACGAACAATAACTTCGATATGCTTATCGTTGATATCAACACC
>JAZQWV010000077.1:0-20907 GCA_045632525.1 Candidatus Fimenecus sp. | reverse complement strand
GCACAAAGCATTTTATATGTGAGAGTTGATGTTGTTGTTTTGCCCTTTGAACCTGTTACACCAATTTTCTTGCAAGGTGCAAATTTTAAAAACAAATCTGTCTGACAAGTAACATAAATATTTTCTGGAACATCCACATTCACAAATGAAATACCCGGGCTTTTCATTACAATATCAAATTTTCCGATATGTGAAAGATAATCTTCACCACAGAAATACTGGACATTTTCATCGTCGATTTTTTGCTCTCTGCCGTCACCTATGCCGAGCATTTTTTCAGGCAGATATTTCCTTATATAATTGTATGTGCTTTTACCTTCTCTGCCGAATCCCAGAATAAGCACTCTTTTGTCTTTTAAAAATTCAATAATTGGAGGTAACATAATTCTCTTCTCCTTAAATTTCGCATATAAAATAATTATAACTTTATAAAAATGAAAAATCAACAGAAAAACCACTATTACTAGTATAAAAATATTTCAAAACTTATTAAATTATTATTGCATACTTTATGCAAATGTGCTATAATTCCAATAACGTGTTGAAAAATTCTATATATTTTTCACATATTGGTATACTTAGGGAAAGGTAGGGAAGAGCTTATGAAGGCTTATACCTCAAACAACATCAGAAATATTGCTGTGCTTGGTCACGGCGGAAAAGGAAAAACTACACTTTGTGAAGCAATGCTTTATGTTTCAGGTGCAACTGACAGACTTGGCAAAGTCAGTGACGGCAACACAATTCTTGACTTCGACGCAGAAGAAAAGAGAAGAAAGTCATCAGTTTCATCTGCAATGGCAGCTATTGAATGGGATAACACAAAGTTGAATATTATAGATGCTCCCGGTCTTTTTGACTTTGAAAACGGTGCAGCAGAAGCAGTTCGTGCAGCAGAAGCAGTTCTTATCGTAACAAGTGCTGGCTCAGGCGTTGACGTTGGTACAGAAAAGGCTTTCAAAGCAGCCGAAAAACGTGGTCTTGCGAAATTCTTTGCTATCACAAAAACTGACTCTGACCATAGAAGCTTCTACAAAACATTTGAAGCTCTTAAAGAAACTTATGGCAACAAACTTTGCCCAACAATTATTCCTTATATGGAAGGTAACATCACAAAAGCTTATGTCAACCTTATGACAGGTAAGGCTTATGCTTATGATGATTGCAAAGCAACAGAAGTTCCAATGCCAAATGACCCAATCATTGAAGAAATGACATCAGCATTTATGGAAGCTGTTGCTACAACTGACGATGCTCTTATGGAAAAATTCTTCGAAGGCGAAACATTCACACAAGAAGAAATCCTTAAAGGTCTTTGCCTTGGCATTTTTGACGGTTCAATTTACCCTGTTTATGCAGTTGCAGGTCTCACAGGCGCAGGCGTTGACCAACTTCTCTATGGTCTTGCTTGGTCAGTACCTGGCGCATTTGGTTATGCTGGTGAAACAGCAAAAACTGAAAGTGGCGAAGAAACAATTCTTCCTTGTGACATTAACGGACCTCTTGCAGCAATCTGTTTTAAAACTGTTGCTGACCCATTTGTTGGTAAAATGTCATTCTTCAAGGTAGTTTCTGGTAAACTCACAGGTGATACTCAAGCTTATAATGTTCGCACAGGCGAAACAGAAAAGATGGGTAAAATTGTTACTGTTAAGGGTGGCAAGCAAGAAGACGCAAACGAAATTATCGCAGGTGATATTGGCGTTGTTACAAAACTTGCTGGCGTTAAAACTGGTGACACACTTTGCGATGCAAAGAATATCGTAATTCTTGACGCTGTTGATTGTCCAAACCCATGCCTTTCAATGGCAGTTAATGTTCGCAAAAAGGGTGAAGAAGAAAAGGTTGCACAGGGACTCTTTAGACTTATGGAAGAAGACCCATCAATTTCATTCGTTATCAATAAAGAGACAAAAGAACAAGTTCTCTCAGGTCTTGGCGAACAACATCTTGATGTTATCGTCTCAAAACTTAAAAATAAATTCGGTGTTGAAGTTGACCTTTCTGTTCCAAAAGTTGCTTACAGAGAAACAATCAGAAAATCAGCTGAAGCACAGGGTAAACACAAGAAACAATCAGGTGGTCATGGTCAGTTCGGTGATGTACATATTCGCTTCGAGCCTTGTGACAGCGATGAACTTGTATTTGCTGAAGAAGTTTTCGGTGGCGCAGTTCCAAAGAACTTCTTCCCTGCAGTTGAAAAAGGTCTTCGCGATTGCGTTCTCAAGGGTGTTCTTGCAGGATACCCAATGGTAGGCGTTAAAGCTACTCTTTATGATGGTTCTTACCACCCAGTCGACTCATCAGAAATGGCATTCAAGATGGCTGCTTCTCTTGCATATAAAGCTGGTATTCCAAAGGCTGACCCAACAATTCTTGAACCTGTCGGCACACTCGTTGCTCGTATGCCTGACGACAACCTTGGCGATATTATGGGCGACATCACAAAACGCCGTGGTAGAGTTCTTGGCATGGGTCCTGCAGACGAACCAAGAATGCAGGAGCTTACAGCTGAAGTTCCAATGGCTGAAATGGGTGATTTCACAACCGTTCTCCGTTCAGTAACAGCAGGTCGTGGTTCATTCTCATTCGAGTTCACTCGTTATGAACAAGCACCACAGAATGTTGTTGAAAAAGTTATTGCAGAAGCAAAAGTTGACGAAGAATAAAACATAAAAAGACGGTCGAAAGACCGTCTTTTTTAATGCAAAACGCAAAGTGCAAAATGCAGAATGCAGGGGCGATTCATCAATCGCCCGTTTTTATTTATCAAAATCTTTTAATATTTCATTTGGCGTTGTTTCAAGGCACTTACACAAACAAGCCAATTCAAAATCAGTAACCTGTCTATTATTCTTTTCAATCTTACTAATCATTTGCTGGTCAATATTGCAATTCATTGTCTGCATTCTTGCAGCCAGTTGCTCTTGTGACAAGCCTTTCTGATTTCTTAACTCTTTAACACGAGAAGAAATTATATTTTTATTACCATAATATTGAATCTGCTTCATAAAACCACCATAACGTTAATATAACGTAATTGACTTTATCATATTCTTATGGTAAAATTACGTCACATTAACGTACAAGGTGATTATTATGTTTTTTGAAGACCCTGATAAATGTCCTTTACTGGAAGACAGAATACCGCGACAAAGAATACTTCCACATTGCACTATGCTTTATGACAGATTAACACTTTGGACTATTGAAGAACTTTGCTACAAAGATTTTACAAAATGCCCCACATATATTAAATATTTAAACGAAACAAACAAAAAGAGCCAAGCAAATTAAGCTTGGCTCTTGCGTTTTTATTTTTACTCTACAACTTCTTGCTGTTCTGATGCTTCAGTTGTTGTAGTAGATGATTGAATAACAATAATTGATTCTGGCTCGGGTGTTGTAGTTGTAGTAGTTGTTGTAGTAGTTGTGGTTGTAGTTTTTGTTGGTCGGGTATTATTTGACCCACCATTATTTGTGTTTTTTCTTGTAGTTGTTGTGGTTGATGAAGATGTTTCTTCGGTTTGACTTTCTGTTTCAAATTCTTCTGTTGTAGTTTCTGTTGTAGTAGTTGTCGTTGTGAGCACAGGTGTTGGACCAACCTTTTTATATTCAGTTTCATTGCCACAACCTGCAACTGTAAGTACTATTAAAGCAATAAGAACAATTGCTATAAATCTTTTCATTATTATAACTCCTTTACATTTGGTCTATATTTCCATAAACTTGTACAATTTCAAGTTTATCACTTTTCAAAATGTCTTTTGGTGTTACCGTGTCGCCACCCGTTGAATCAAGGTCAATGCCAAATTGATTATATGCATACCAAACAAGGTGAGCACATTGTGTTCGGGCTAATGGCTCTTCTTTGATGCCAAACATTCCCGTAAAAAGGGAATATTCAAGTCCCACCAAATTGTTTTTTGCATAATCAGCAATTTTTTGTCTTGTAGTGGCATCTAAATCTTTAACTCGAAGCACTGCAACAAGTGGAAAGTTTTTCCACTCGCTAACATTACCGAATGCGGATTTTTCGCCCATCATAACCGCTTGCACAGTTGTGCCATTATATGCATCTGTTACAATTGCTACGTGACCATGTCGCCAACCAAAAGTATGAATACTCAGTGTTATTATTATATCACCATTTTGCAAATCTGCAAACCTTGGATTTTCTATTCTGTTACCGTTTTCATCAGTAATGTATTCATGATATGCAACAAATCCCTCGCGAGCGCATTCAAAGTCTTTGTTTTGCATATAATAATTATAATAATTTTGAATTTCTTCATATTTTTTACTTCTAAGAAGCTTGTTGACCGTTGATTTACCCAACCCTGTCTGTGAAAAAACGGTTTGATATTCTTCTTCGGTCAAGCCCCTGTTATTCTGCATTTTCTGTGTAATCTCATTCCATTCAGTCTGATTAACTGCAACAGGCTCGTGATAAGCAGACCAGTCTGCAACCCAACTCAAAACAAGGTTAGAAGCAAGAACGATTATTGCAATCATCAAAACTTTTGATATGAATTTTTGTAATCTTGTTTTTCTTCTTGTCATATCCGTTTTCCCATAATTATCTTTATCTTTTCAGCGTCATTATATCCTTTATTGCAAAGTTTTTCAACACTTCAACATTTATAATTTACCATATATTTCATATTATTGCAAATTGCCAAAACAATTATACAACGGATTAATTCCTTTTTTATGGGGAAAAATAGTTGAAAAGGAGTGATTTATATGTCAACAAGTGACAAAGAATATAGTAAAATGGCAGAAAAGGCGTCACCCAACTCGCCAAAAATCACGAATTGCATTAAAGCGTTTATTTTTGGTGGTGCGATTTGCACTTTCGGTCAATTTCTTAACTTTATCTTTGAGAGAATTGGATTTTCAGAAGATTATGTAAAAGCTTTAACGCCGTCGGTGCTCATTATTATTACAGCAATTCTTACTGGTGTTGGTGTTTTTGATAAAATCGCAAAACACGCAGGAGCAGGCACTATTGTCCCTATTACAGGCTTTGCAAATTCAGTTGTTTCCCCCGCTATGGAATTTAAATCCGAAGGTCTTATAATGGGTACGGGTGCAAACATCTTCAAAATTGCAGGTCCCGTTATTGCTTATAGTATTTTTGCGGGCGTTATTTATGGATTAATTGCTTATATTTTAAAACTATATTAAAAAAAGACCTACTCAACCGAGTAGGTCTTTAATCTTAATAGTCAAATGGGAATGGGAATGTTTGCATTTCAACTTCTTCTTGTGGCTCGCTGACACTTGAATCTTCAACCAACTTCGCTTGAACATCAAATGTTGAGATTTTATAATTTGCATCTATGCGACAGATTTTAAGTGTTAAAACATCGCCTACTTTACCATTTTCAATTAAATCGAGAATAACATTATAATCATCAAGGTCTTTTCCGTTAACGGCAATAATCATATCGCCTTCTTTAACATCTTTATTTTCAAGGTCGCTACCAATCATTATTGTGTCAATGATAATTGAGCCTGCTGGCAAATCGTTTGTCTTAACGATTATTGAATGCACCTGACTTTGTGTGTTTGGCATAAACTTGATTCCCAAAGCAGGTCTGTTTGTAACTCGACCTTCTCTGATAAGTTGGTCAACAATTTCTTTAACTGTTGAAGATGGTACTGCAAATCCCATACCTTCAAAATCAGTTGATGCAATTTTTGATGAGTTTATACCCACGATTTGTCCGTGACCGTTTACAAGTGCGCCACCTGAATTGCCAGGGTTAATTGCTGCTGTGTGTTGAATACAAGCAACTTCGTAGCCAACAGGACTGTCAACTGGACGACCAATTGCAGAAACCATTCCGTTTGTGAACGAGCCGAAGAATTGAATACCACCGGGGTTACCGATTGCATAAATAGCGTCACCCACTTCAAGAGTATCAGAATCTGCAAACTCTGCTGCTTTAAGGCTTGTGTTTGCTACATAAACTAAACCAATATCTGTTTTTGAATCCATTCCAACTAATTTTGCGTCATATTGTGAGCCGTCAGCAGTCTGAACAACGATTTTTGCATTCGCAACATCAATAACATGAGCACATGTGATGATATAAGTGCCTGTTTTATCGCCATTAAGACCTAAAACAACGCCTGAGCCCTCTGATGACACTTGTTGTCTGTTACCTGAATAAACAATGATACCCACTGAGCTTTCATGAATTTTTTTATAGATTGCTTTTGCGGACATTGAATCTCCATCAGAGATATATCCGTCATTATTGGGTGTTTCTGCAAAATCCATCTGTGTTTTATCACTTTCTTCAGGGGTTACATCTGTTCTGAACCCGTCTATTAAAAATGATGCAAGAAATACAGTAACTGCTATAAGAAAAGAGAGACAAAGAATTACCGCCGCAATAATTACGCCCTTTTTCTTACCCTTTGACGGTCTTTTTTCTGCTTCAGGTCTGTTATATTGACCATAACTACCATAAGGCATATATTGATTTGAGTTGCCATAATTACCATAAGTTCTCTGAACATAAGGCTCTGTTTTAGGCTCACTCACCTTTTCAGGTTCAATTGTCTTTTCAGGCTCAACAACAGGATTTTCTGTTGTTTCGTTAATATCCTTTTCAAAATTTTCGTTCATATTAAAACCTCCGTAGAGATGTATTATTTTTTAGGTTTTGAAAGTAAAACAGTAAATTGGGTATATTCACCTTCAACACTTTCGGCAAAAATCTTGCCGCCGTGCATTTCAATAATAGTTTTGCAAAGATAAAGTCCCAACCCTGCGCTCTTAACATCATAACTTCGGGATTTATCTACTTTATAAAAACGCTCAAAAATTTTGCCCAATTCTTCAGGCGAAACACCTTCGCCAGTATTTTGAATTGAAACGCAAATCCTTCCGTCTTTATTTTCACCTGCAAACACCGAAATTACACCATCATTCTGTGTGAATTTCACAGCATTGTCAACAAGATTGAAAATCACCTGATGCAACATATCTCGGTCAGCATTGACCATTGTAGGTTCAAGGTTTTCAAACCCTTCAACGCTGATATTTTTCTTCTCTATCTCTTGTTCAAAAGAGAGCATAGAGTCAATTAAAAGTGACGAAACATCAAATTCCGATAATTTCAACTCAAGTTCACCCGCTTCAATCTTTGAGAGATTGAGCATTGATGTAACAAGTCTTGAAAGACGCTTGACTTCATCTGAAACTCTGCCTAGATATTCATCGTGTTTATCTTTAGGGATTGTTCCGTCAAGCATTCCGTCAATAAAGCCACCAATTGTTGTCATTGGAGTTTTAAGTTCGTGAGAAACATTCGCAACAAAACTTCTTCTTGATGATTCAAGAACCGACAAAGCCGACGCCATTCGGTTGAACGAACCACAAAGCTCTGCAAGTTCATCTGAACCACGAACTGCCACGCGTCTGCTAAAATCACCTTGGGCATAAGCCTTTGTTGCTTTTGACATCTGTCGCAAAGGATTTGTGAGCCTTGCAGTCAATGCATAAGCAACTAAAAATGAAAGTGAAACTGCAAAAACTGCCGATGACAGATACATTTTCATGATGCTACCCGCATATTGTGTGAAACTGTTTTTAACAGGGTCACAAGCAAAAACTGCGCCGATTACCATTCCGTTGACTTCAATAGGTGCACCCGCCATAAATGTGGGTTCACTATAAAGTCCGTCAACCTTTTCGTCGCTGAAATAAACATTCTCTGAAACTGCTGACATTATTTCTTCGGGAATTACATAAGCCTTATGAATAACGCAGTCATTATCGTCTTCAAAATTTGTATATTTGAATTTTTCTTTGCAAAGCACTACCCGACCCTGCATATTGCACATTATCACATCTGCATCAATGGCGTCTGAAATAACACTGAGATTATTGCCAATCAAAAGCATTGCACTGTTAAACTCGTTTTCTGTTCTGCAATTTGAAAGAATAGTTTCACAATAAGCAGCATTTTGCTTAACATTTTCTGTGAGCAAATCTTTTTTCTCAATTGACCAACGATTTGAGAGAAACACAAGCAAAGCAGATGCTAACACAATATAACTGACAAGAATCATCGATGTCATAATTGTCAGATACTTTGCAAACAACGGAAGATGAGTAAAAAACCATCCCGTTTTTCTATAAATTCTTTTTATGAAATTCTTACTTTTTTCCATGAGTTTCAAATTTATAGCCCACACTCCAGATTGTTCTTAATTCCCACTCGTCAGATACACCTTTGAGTTTGTCTCGAAGTCTTTTAATGTGAACATCAACTGTACGGCTGTCACCGTAATAATCAAATCCCCAAACATCATCAAGCAACTGGTCGCGAGTGAAAACTCTGTCAGGATTGCTTGCAAGATGATAAATAAGTTCCAATTCTTTAGGTGGAGTGTCAACAGAAACCCCGTCAACCTTCATATCATAATTTGAAAGATTGATGACAAGTTTATCATATCTAACTTCTTTAATATCGTTGCCTTTTATTGCAGATGTGCGACGAAGCACAGCTTTGATACGGGCCACAATTTCTTTTGTATCAAATGGCTTTGTAACATAGTCATCCGCACCTAATTCAAGACCTAAAACCTTATCAAAAGTTTCGTCTTTTGCGGTGAGCATAATAATTGGTTTTTCACTCGTTTTTCTGATTTCACGGCAAACCTGCCAACCATCAAGTTGTGGGAGCATAATGTCAAGAAGCACTAAATCAGGATTTTCTGTATTAAAAGTGTTTACAGCATCAATACCATTGTGCTCCATTACAACTGCATAGCCTTCTTTTTCAAGGTACATTCTGAGTAGGTCGCAAATGTTTTTGTCGTCATCAACAATGAGTATCTTTTCTTTTTGCATAGTGACATCCTCCTTTTTTATCCTTTATAGGAAAATAATACAATACAAATTTTAACAATTTGAAAACAAAGTTTTGTAAAATTATAAATTATTTATGATATTTGCCGTTATTGCTGATTGAAAACGCTCTGTAAACCTGTTCTGTGAGCATTATTCTTGCAAGTTTATGCGGAAAAGTCATTTTTGACATTGAAAACTTAAAATCGGACATTTTCTTTATTTCATCAGAGAGTCCGAATGAACTGCCGATAATAAATGTAACTGTGCTTTTGCCACACAACGCAATATCTTCAAGTTTTTGTGATAACTCTTCTGATGAGAGTTGCTTGCCTTCAATACACATTGAGAACACATAAGACCCTTTTGGAATTTTTGAAAGTATCATTTGTGTTTCTTTAGCGAGAGCATTATCAATTTCAGATTGTGATGGATTATCAGAAAGTTTTACAGGCTCAAGTTCTGTAACTGTCACCTTACAATATGCCGAAAGTCGCTTTTCATATTCCGCTGAAAAATCTTTCATATATTTTTCTTTAAGTTTGCCCAACACAATAAAATTTATGTTCATCATAAAATCATCGCCTTTTCATCCCAAACAGGCTTAGCCACACGGATATAATAATCCTCGCCCTCTTTGGCCCCTGCCATACTGAGTGCTGAAACACTTGTCTGATAAGCCAATTGAGGAATATTATTTTCACGGCTTAAATGCCCCAAGAAAAATCTTGTTGTACCGCTTTCAATAAGTTTCACCAGAGTTTCTGCACAAGTATCGTTTGAAAGATGCCCTTTCGCACCCAAAATTCGTCTTTTGAGAATATATGGATATCCGCCACATTGAAGCATATTCACATCGTGATTTGATTCAAGCATTACAAGGTCAGAGCCTTTAAGATTTTCAAGCACTGTATCAGTCATAATCCCTAAGTCAGTAGCAATCGCCATTTTTCTTCCGTTAGCTAATTCAATTGTATATCCACAACTTTCACTTGCATCGTGTGATGTCGCAAAAGGTTTTATAAGCATACAACCAATATCGACACCATCCGCTGTGATTATTGAGCATTCTTCGGCATTGTCAAGTGCATCTGTTTTGACAAGTGCTTCGTATGTACCCGCTGTCATGTGAAGTCGTGCTTTATGTTTTTTTGTAAAAACTTTTATTCCTTTGATATGGTCAGAATGTTCGTGAGTTATAAATATGTCACGGATTGAGTCAGCATCAACACCAATATTAAAAAGTGCTTGTTCAGTTTGCTTTGCACTCACACCAACATCAATTAAAATGCTGTTTTCTCCCCCACCGACATAAATACTATTGCCACCGGAAGAAGAAAACAAAGGACAAAATTTTGCCATAAAATTAACTTCCTTTTTCTATCAAAAAAGGACGGTTTAATTACCGTCCTTTCACTCATTTTAGCCTACGCTTAATACGGTTTTTTCGTCATCAGGACTGTTTCTTAATTCGATATCCGCACCTAAGCTACGTAATTTTTCAATTATATTATCATATCCACGCTGAATATGATGAATTTCTTCAATTTCAGTTGTGCCACTTGCCACAAGACCTGCAATAACCATTGCTGCACCTGCGCGAAGGTCGTCTGCTTTAACTGGCGCGCCTTTTAATGGGTCAACACCTTCAATGAATGCCGATTTACCATCAACAGTAATTTTCGCACCCATTCGAAGCAACTGGTCAACATATCTGAAACGGTTGTCCCAAACGCTTTCAGAAACCATACTGTTTCCTCTAGCAATTGACAAAAGTACAGCGAACTGTGGTTGCATATCTGTTGGGAAACCAGGATGTGGCATTGTTTTAACGCTACAATGATTTGGACGACAGTCAGAAGAAATTCTAATTGAATCATCATATTCTTCAACAACTACACCACATTCAATAAGCTTTGCTGTAATTGACTCTAAGTGCTTTGGAATAACATTCTTAATAAGAACATCACCCTGTGTAGCGGCAGCCGCTACCATATATGTTCCCGCTTCAATCTGGTCAGGAATAATTGCATATTCACAACCGTGAAGCTTGTCCACACCGCGGATTTTAATAACATCTGTACCAGCACCACGAACGTCTGCACCCATCGAGTTTAAAAAGTTTGCAAGGTCAACAATATGTGGTTCTTTTGCAGCATTTTCAATGATTGTAAGACCCTTTGCCTTAACTGCCGCAAGCATAAGGTTAACTGTTGCGCCAACTGTTACCACATCGAAATAAACTGATGTGCCAAGCAAAGTTTCTGCTTTAACATCAACCATTGCGTTTTCTTCCATAGTAACTTTTGAACCCAATGCTTCAAAGCCTTTGATATGTTGGTCAATTGGACGAACACCAAAGCAACATCCACCTGGCATTGCTACCTTTGCATGATTAAAACGGCCAAGCAAAGCACCAATAAAGTAATATGAAGCACGCATCAGCTTTGACAAATCGTGACCGACAACATTTGTACGGACATGAGTTGTGTCAATTTCTAATGTGTTCTTGTTTATCATTTTAATTTCTGCACCCAGAGAACGCAAGATTTTAATCATTGCAGAAACATCGCTGATATTAGGAATGTTTTCAATTCTGCAAACGCCCTCTGCGAGAATGGTCGCCGGAATTATCGCAACGACGGCATTTTTAGCTCCGCTGATTTCAACTTCACCTGTTAATCTGTTTCCGCCGTTAATTATGATTTTTTCCAAGGACTCTTCCCCCTCAAAATCAAATAAATTTCAAAATTCTACAAGATATAGTAAAAAAACTGTAAAATTGGCTTTTTAACCACAATTACAGAAAAATACTCAAAAGCCTTTAATAGTATAACACTATTTTACCAAAAATAAAAGGGGTTTTTAATATTTTTTTAAATTTATGAAAAATACTTATTTTATACTGCTAAATGTAATTGAAATCAGTTGAATAAAGTCAAATATTATTGTATAATAAATTGATTATGCTTTAAGTTAAGAAGGGTTTTGCTTTTATGTTATATTTTCTTGAAAATGACGTTTTAAAATTAGCAGTAGATACTCACGGTGCTGAGCTTTCTTCAATTTTTAATAAAAAAGAGAATAAAGAAATGCTCTGGCAAGGCGACCCTGAATTTTGGGGAAGAAAAAGCCCTGTGCTTTTTCCCGTTGTTGGAAAATATAAAAATGGCAAAACAACCTATAATGGTGAAGAATACGCTCTCGGTCAACATGGCTTTGCAAGAGACAGCGAATTCATTCTTATTGAAGAAACAGAAAGCAAACTATCCTTTGAATTGACAAGCAATGAAGAAACTCTTGCAAAATACCCATTCAAATTTCGTCTTATCTGTTCCTTTGAACTTAAAAACAATAAGATTATTGTTGGTTGGTATGTAGAAAATGTTGATGACAAGAAGATTTATTTCTCAATCGGTGCACACCCTGCTTTCTATTGTGAAAAAAGCAAAACTATACTTTCAATGAATGGTGAAAATCTTAAATATAATCTTATCAATTCTGACGGACTTTATACTAAGTCAAAATATGATGTCGATAATTCTTTTGTGCTTCACGACAATGTATTTGACAACGATGCACTTATTATTGAAAATAGTGGTGTAACCAAGGTTTCACTTATTGACAACGATAAAGAATATTTGACAGTTAAATTTGACGCAAAGATTTTCGGAATCTGGTCACCCGCAAAGAAAAATGCACCATTTGTGTGCATTGAGCCTTGGTATGGTCGTTGCGACGCAGAAGATTTTAATGGTGATATTACAAAAAGAGAATGGTCTAATTCTTTAGAAGTTAATGACAACTGGTATAAGGAGTATGAAATTATAATCCATGAGTAATTATAAATATATTTTATTTGATTTTGACGGAACACTCACAGACTCATCAGAAGGCATTTTCAAAAGCCTTACCTACGCTTTTGAGGCTTATGGTCACGGCACACCGTCAGAAGATTTGTTAAAACAATTTATTGGTCCACCACTTCATTATAGTTTTACTGAAATCTGCGGTTTCACTCCTGAGCACGCAGTTGAAATGACCGAAAAATATCGTGAGCGTTACAAAGTCAAAGGTTATCTTGAAAGCCGACTTTATGACGGAGTTTATGACCTTTTAGAAGAACTTAAAAATCGTGGATACAAACTTGCAACTGCATCTTCAAAACCTTTACATTTTGTTGATGCAATCTGTGAAAAACTTGATATTAAAAAGTTCTTTGATTTTCTTGGTGGCACAACCTTTGACAACACCACCGAAAGCAAAGCGATGGTTTGTGAAAACGCTATGAAGCAAATCGGTGGCGACATCACAAACACCCTTATGGTTGGTGACACTCGATTTGATATTGAAGGCGCTCACGCGGTGAATCTTCCTTGTTGTGCTGTGCTTTATGGTTTTGGCTCACAAGAAGATTTCGAAAAATATAAAGCAGAATACATAGTAGAAAATGCTATGGATATTTTAGACATTCTTTAAGAAAGGGGGATATTATGTCCACACCCTTAGCAGATAGATTGCGACCACAATCTATTGACGATATGGTTGGTCAAAAACACCTTTTAGGTGAAAATATGCCCCTTCGCAACATTGTGGAATCGGGATATTTGCCAAACCTTATTTTCTATGGTCCATCTGGCACAGGCAAGACAACACTTGCACGAATAATTGCGAAAAATACCAACAGAAAATTGCATCATATCAACGGTACAAATGCAAGCACGGCAGATATCAAAGCAATAGTTAGTGAACTCGATACTTTTGCAGCACCAAATGGTATTCTTTTATACCTTGACGAAATTCAGTATTTCAATAAAAAGCAACAACAATCTTTGCTTGAATACATAGAAAGCGGTAAGATTACTCTTATCGCATCAACAACAGAAAATCCATATTTTTATATTTATTCAGCGGTGCTTTCTCGTTGTACTGTATTTGAATTCAAGTCTGTAACAGCAGAAGATGTTGTGCCAAATATCAAGCGTGGCTTTGAATTTCTTCAAAGCGAAATGAGTATTGAATTTGAAATTGAAGACGGTGTTTGTGAGCACATTGCAACTGCTTGTGGCGGTGATGTTAGAAAATCTCTCAATTTTGTTGAACTTTGTGTGCTTTCTGCTCCTATTATTGACGGCAAAAGAAGAATTACTCTCGAAAATACAGGTAGTCTTACACAGAAAAACACATTCCGTTATGACAAAGCCGGCGACGAGCATTATGACATTCTTTCAGCTTATCAAAAGAGTATGCGTGGCTCTGACCCCGACGCGGCACTTCATTATCTCGCACGACTTTTAGAAGCTGGTGATATGATTTCAGCTATCCGCAGACTTCTTATCTGTGCAAGTGAAGATGTTGGACTAGCTTACCCACAAATTATTCCTATTGTAAAATCTGCTTGTGATATTGCAATGCAGGTAGGTATGCCAGAAGCAGCAATTCCATTGGCAGATGCAGTTGTGCTTGTTGCAACAAGCCCAAAATCGAACACCGCACATGATGGTATTTTCGCAGCACTTGATGATGTGCGAAAAGGTAATTATGGCAAAATTCCCCGTCAGTTACAAAATAAGCACTTTGATGGTGAAGATGCTGAAGTGAAAGGTCAGAATTACTTATACCCTCACGCTTACCCTAACCGTTGGGTTAAACAACAGTATCTTCCTGACAATCTTAAAAATAAAAAATATTATGAGTTTGGTGACAACAAAACCGAACAATTAGCAAAAGAATATTGGAAAAGGATTAAAGGTGAATAACATGGCAAAAAGAGAAGATTACATTTCATGGGACGAATATTTTATGGGTGTTGCACTTCTTTCTGCAAGAAGAAGTAAAGACCCAAGCACACAGGTTGGTGCTTGTATCGTTGACGACAACAACAAGATTATGTCAGTTGGTTACAACGGCTTTCCACATGGTTGTGATGACGACGAATTCCCTTGGGACAGAAGTGGTGACGAATTCGATACAAAATATCCTTATGTTTGCCACGCCGAGCTTAATGCAATTCTCAACAACGGTGGCAGAAACTTAAAGGGTTGCAAAATTTATGTTGCCCTCTTCCCTTGTAACGAATGTGCAAAAGCAATCATTCAAAGTGGTATTAAAGAAGTTATGTTCCTTTCAGACAAATATAAAGATAGTCTTAACAATCGTGAATCTCGCAGAATGTTTGACGCTGCAGGTGTTAAATACACAAAAGTAAAGCTCAACCGTGATGAACTCAAAGTAAGCTTCAGAGAAGAGGACATCTAAAATGGGTAAAAATGATTTTTTTGCTTTCACATCTCGCACCAAATACATAAACCGTTGGGCGTTGATGCGAAACACAAGATATGAAACTTTGAGTGAACACTCTGCCGAAGTTTCTCAACTTTGTTATGCTCTTGCAAGCATTGGCAATGAGTATTTAGGCAAAGATTATAACTGTGAAAGAGCGGCACTTTTAGGGCTTTATCACGATGTGCCTGAGATTATCACAGGTGACTTGCCAACACCCGTTAAATATTATAGCGCAGAAACAAAAGAAGCATATAAATCAGTTGAAAAGAACGCATCAAAACAGTTACTCAGTATGTTGCCACCTGAATTATTGCCAAGTTATGAACCACTTTTCAAAAAGAAACATGAAGACAAAGAATTGTGGAAACTTGTTAAAGCAGCAGACAAAATCAGCGGATATTTAAAATGCGTTGACGAGAGAAAAGCAGGCAATAGCGAATTTATTGAAGCAGAAGAAAAACTGCTTAAATCAATTCAAAAGAGTGATTTGGAAGAAGTTAAAATCTTTGAAAAAGAATTTTTACCATCATTCCACAAAACTCTCGACCAGATGAAGAAATAAAAAAAGACGGTTCGTTTGAACCGTCTTTTAATTTGCTTTTTATTATTAATAATAACGATAAAGTGCAACAACCTTGCCGAGAATAATCACTTCATTTGTGATTATTGGCTCATAGGCATCGTTTTCAGGTTGAAGTCTGAAATGACCGTTCTCTTTATAGAATCTCTTGACTGTTGCTTCGTCTTCAATCATTGCAACAACGATTTCACCGTTTGTTGCATATGGTGTTTTTTCGCAAATGACAATGTCTCCGTCAAGAATACCCGCCCAGAGCATACTCTCGCCACGAACTTTAAGAGCAAAAAGTGATTTATCACGAGAAATTCGACCATTATAAGGAATATAACCTTCAATTTGTTCAACAGCGAGAATTGGCATACCCGCTGTTACTGTGCCCAAAAGTGGAACACTTGTCACATTTTCTGCCTGACCAAGCACTCTGATTGAACGTTTCAAAAGTGGGTCACGTTCAATATAACCTGCTTCTTCAAGCGCATCAAGGTTTGCCTGAACTGAAGATGTTGAACGAAGACCAACTGCAGAGCCAATTTCACGAACTGATGGTGGAACACCACATTGTGAGCGCTCACAAAGGAATTCATAAATTTTTTGTTGTGTATCATTAATGGGGCGCATAAAAATTCTCCTCATTTTTAAAGTCTTTAACAAAATTACACTATTGTTTTCTATATTCTAACACATATTTTTCAAAAAGTAAACATTTGTTCGATAAATTTTTAAAAATTTTTTGTTCATAATTATTTTTATTAATGTTAAAACAATATTCACGGTTTTTTCATAATTTTAAGTTATTATAATGATGCACCGAGAGAAAACTTGGTGTGCATACCCCATCCTCAAACAACCCCTCAGAGTATTTTATACTCGGAAAACGGACGGCTCCGCAACCGTCCGTTTTTTCATTTCTAAAAAGTGTATAAAAATAACATTTCTGTCAAAAATATTGACAGAGGTGTTTTAATTGAAAAAGTTTAACGAAGAAAAAATCAAAAAAGTAATCTATTCAACCTGTGCCGTGGCACTTTGTGGCGCAACACTTTTCTCATTCTGGCTTTCTAATAAAGACAATGTGCCCACAGAAGACATATCAAAAACTTCAACCACCACAGAAACCACAACCGAAAGAGACATTCAGGTCAATACACCCGTCACCAATGTGCAAGACGACAGATATATAACCACAACCACCGAAGAAGCACCAAAATCGGTCTATTATGCATTCCCTTTGGGCGACAAAGTGAGCAAAGAATACTCAAAAGGAGAACTTACTAAAAACAAGACAACTGACGATTGGCGCACGCACAATGGTGTTGATATTGCAGGTAACAACGGCGACGAAATCAAGGCTATTTGTGACGGCGAAGTCACCGAAGTGCGAGATGATGCTCGTTGGGGCACAGTGGTGACAATAAATCATAACAACGGAATTATCGCAGAATATCGCGGACTTCAAAAAGATAGCACATTAAAACCAGGGGCAACTGTAAAAGCCAACGAGAAAATCGGCGTTTTAGGTGAAATCCCCATTGAAAAAGATGATGGAATTCATTTGCACCTTGAAATATTAAAAGATGGTAATCTTGTGTCCCCGTCGGATTATTTGGGCAAAAGAGTAGATATTTGAAATTCTTTATGTTAAAATAAACTCGGTGATTTTATGACATCGGTTTATTTCTTCAAATTAACAGAAAAAACTGAATATGACAAAACTCTGCTCCCACAGAATGTGCAAGACCATTGCAAAAAACAAGAGAGCATTGCCGCAGCAACCGAGCTTTTGAATATGGGCGTTTCGGGACTTCGATATAAACAAAATAAGCCCTTTGCAGACAACTGTTATGTGAGCATTTCGCATAGTGGGGATATGGTCGCAGTTTGCAAAAGTGAAAGCCCTGTTGGAATTGACATTGAAAAAATTGACGACACCAGAAATTTTGAGAAAATCGCAAACCGATATTTCCACGGAAAAGAAAAAGAGTTTTTTAAAGAAAGCCCAACCGCTGACACCTTTTATGACGTCTGGACTAAAAAAGAAGCATACACCAAAATTGACGGCAATGGGGTCATTGAAATACAAAAAGGAATTGATGTTTTAAGTATAGAAAACCACCAATTCCAGACCGAAAAAGTTAATGAATATATGCTCACAATTTGTGAGAGAATAAAATAAATAAAAGAAAAAGGGACACATTGTGTCCCTTTTGTTATTTGCATTGACAAATTGGGGTTTGTCAATGCAAATGCAAAGTGCAAAATGCAAAGCGCAAAGTGTCGGAACTGCTTTGCAATTATAGATTTAACCAATTAGGTTGGTTTGTAGGGGCGGGTCTCCGTGCCCGCCCGAAATTAAATAAAGATAAAAATAATTAAAACAATAAAAATGATTAAATATACTGTCAAAAACACTTTTCCAAGCCACGATTTTGATTCGAGAATATGAATAAGTATTTTTGAAATCAACATAAAAACAAGCGATAATATGAATGTTAAGAAAGCAAGTGAATATACAAAGTTATCAACTCTATCATTGTTAACAAACATACTGACAAAAACCCAAATAATTACTATTAATGAAACTGTAATATTGATAAAATTACATGTCCAAAAAAATTTATTTGATTGTTTAAAATATTTAATAAAGAAAATTTTTGATATTATGTTTTCGTTTTTATTTTTTCTTTCTCTGTTTGTAAGTTGACTATCAATAGCACTTACATTGTATATATGAAAAGAGACAAAGTTAACAAATAATATTAATAATGAAAATATTATCATTCCTTATAAAGTCTCCTTTCATTTTACAATTACGGGCGGGCACGGAGACCCGCCCCTACATTATTTACCTAAAATATAGTTTACAACTGCTTCTGCAGTGCTTTCGGAAATATCTATGCTCTCTGTTGCTTCTACCATATTTTCAAGATAGTGGGCGTCAGAATTGCGAAGATGTTTCATTCCTTTTAATAATTCGTGCATTTCTTCATACTGTGGGATATATGCTTTATGTGTAAACTCGGCACAAGTGAAATTCATTTCGGGGTACATAAAGCCCAATACCGACAACACAGAATAAGATGCACGGTCAAGGTGTGCAGGGAAAACTGCACCGTCATATTTTGCAACTTCGCTAACAACATCGTCAATGCTTATTCCCGACGCTGTTGTTAAAAGTATTTCTTCACTACCGAGTATTTGGTCGGTTTCGTCCATTATGTATTGATTACCGAAAATGCTCTCGTCATTTTTGATGGGTGGCATTGTGGATTTTACATATTCTGAAAATTCTAATGCCTTTTCAAGAGTTGGAAAAAGACAAACTGTATGAATTTCTTCTGCTGTGCAAAGCTCCATTCCGGGCACAACCGTAATACCCGCCTGGTCCCCTGCTTTTATAGCAGCGGGACAATTAAGACAGGAATTGTGGTCTGTGAGAGCGATAATATCATAGCCCATCAACTTTGCCATATTAACAAGGTTATATGGTGTCATATCGTTATCGCCACAAGGGGACAAGCACGAATGCAGGTGAAAATCATACTTTAAATTCATAATATTTCACCGAGTTTTGTAGCCAATGTATAAGCATTTTCTTCTGACGAGAGAATGCACACGCCCTGCATTTCTGCGCGGTCTTTAGCATTGTCGTCAAGACTTGCGTTTTCGCAAAGGACAATGCAAGCACAGTCAGCAAGAACACAAACGCCAATAGCATTTATGTTGCCCATAACAGTAAACCAACAGTCACCACTCTGTGCTCTGCCCATTACCCAGCTGAGCAAGTCACCGCAATATCCACCTGTGATTTCGCGGTTCATATCGCCTTCAACAAGTATTTTAAGATTTAATTTTTCAACTAAATTTTTAACTGTCATTCTTTTTCCTCTGTTCTGAACGGTTTTGGGATAACCACGCCTTCTTTGTCTTTCATTGCAAAGATACAGTCGTTTCTATCTGCTTTGCCGATTACAACATCTTCTGCAAAAGTTCTGCAAGATGGTGAGCCACACATTCCACAATCAAGACCAGGCAAGGTCTTTTCAAGCTCGTTAATCTCACTCATTTTCTGCATTGCTTCAAAAACATTGTCAGCCAATTTCCAAGGTGTTGCTTCAAGGGGCTTTTCCCAATACATTTCTTTTGGAATTGTGTCATATTCAAGGTGATTGCAAGAAATGGGCATATATTTGCGAAGTCTTTGAAGTCTTGCCTTTGCTACAAATGGGTTTTCAACTGTGAGCGGTCCACCCACACAACCACCCGAGCAAGCATTAAGCTCAATAAATTCAAGGTCATTAAGTTTTTCGTCTTCTAACTCTTTAAGCACTTTGATTACATTTTCAATACCATCTGCAGCCAAATGTCTTTCTCTTAAAATTGCTGCGGATTCGCCACCTGATGACGCCCAACTTACACCGATAATGCCTGAATCCTTTAAATCTTCAAGCTCGATAATTTTGTCCATCTGGCTAACTAAAACAGGATAAATATCTTTAATAGCCAAAACACCGTTGATATTTGACTTGCCATTACAGATTGGTTGCTTGATTGATGTAATCTTCGCAGTACAAGGTGTAATAAAGAAAACACCGATTTCTTCATCTGAAAGTCCTGTTTCTTCTTTCGCTTTAATTCTAGCAAGTCTTGCTGCTTCTTCCATCGGTGCGTTCAAATCAACAACATTTTCAATAAGGTTTGGAAAACGCACTCTGATAAGTCGTACAACAGCGGGACAAGCTGAAGAAATCATTGGTTTATTTGATTTGTTCATTGAAAGCAAAATTCTTGTTGCTTCACTAACCAATTCCGCACCCTTTGACACTTCAAAAACATCATCAAATCCAAGTCTTTTAAGACCTGTTAAAACATAGTCGGTATCTTCAAGGTTATTGAACTGACCATAAAGTGATGGTGCTGGCACTGCAATTCGGTATTTATATTCAAGGATTTCGTTCAATGAATATTTTTCAGCATATTTTGCGTGATGCGGACAAATTCTTATACATTCGCCACAGTCAACACAACGTTCTGAAATTATATGAGCCTTTCCGTTTCTAACTCTGATGGCTTTTGTAGGGCAACGTTTAAGACAACTAACGCAACCCTTACATTTTTCTTCATCAAGTCGAACAGAATGGAAATAAGTTTCGTTCATTTCTATCACTCTTAT
>JAZQWV010000076.1:0-12242 GCA_045632525.1 Candidatus Fimenecus sp. | reverse complement strand
GAAATCAAGTGTTTCACCGGGTACTCGACCAGTTCTTAATGGTTCTGCAAAATGTTCTTTCCATTTTTCTTCACTTGCACCCTTGAATTCTTCTGGCTTTAAATAGGTCATTTGACGCTTTGTTGCAGCAATAAGCATCTTTGCTGATAACGGCGCTAAAAGCTCATATTCGTCTTTCTGAATGTCAACAAATATGCGTGGCAACTCGTCTTTAACTATTTTCTCTTCTCCACGAATAATTTTAAGTCCCATTGGCTCATAATTAAACTCGTTTTCAGTAAAATTAAGCTTAACAATCAAGCCAATGTCAGTATTGAACTGTGAACGCTGATAATCGGTATCAAAAATAAAATTACCTAATGAATAGAAAATGATTTTATCACCAACAGTTTCATAATTCATTGGCACGTGTGGGTGATGTGCAACAACAATGTCAGCTCCCATTTCGAGATATTTATGATATCTTTCACGAGTGTAAGGGGAAGGCAGTGGAGTAAATTCTTCACCTGCGTGTGCAACGATAATACACCAACGGCAAGTCTTTTTGATTTCATCAATAGATTTTTGAATTTCGTCAAGGTCACTCCAACTATAACACCCAGGTTTGTCAATATCTGCTTTTCTGCAAGCACGCTGATAACCAACGCCAATCATACCAATTCCGCCTGCTTCATTAAGAATTACAGGCTTTCTTGCTTCGTTAATATTCATTCCTGCGCCAAGAGTCTGCACATTATTTTCTTTTGCGATTTTTAGTGTGCTTTCAATACCATAAGGACCAGCATCCATAATGTGATTGTTACAGATATTCCAGATATCCGAATGCATATTATTGAGCACTTTAACAGCCTTAGGGTCAATTGTATGTAATAATTGTTGAACTCCACTTTGAGTTGTGTTGGTTTCTGCAACAGCAACAGGACCTTCAACATTTGTAATAACGTGGTCAGCACTATGAAGAAAGTCTAAAATTTCTTGTGATATTAAGTTTTCATCATCCCATTTACCGTACATATATCGGTCAAAACCAATATCGCCGGTGAAGACTAAAGAAGTAGAATTTTTCATTAGGAATAAAACCTTTCAGTTGATATAAAAATATTTTATCACTTTTTAGTTGCATATTCAAGTAGAATTAAATAAAGGACCCCAACAAATGTTGAAGTCCTTTATTTGGTGCGGGTAGCAGGGGTCGAATGTCTGCTTCGGCTGCGCCTTGCATACATCTCGCTCGACGACCCAAATTCTTACGAATTTCGGTACCCGTCTCACGACTTTTTGCTAAAAATGATGCACAGCATCATTTTCTTAACACAAAAACCTTCTCAGGTTCGACCACCAGCATTAAAAAAATAACCCCAACAGACGTTGGAGTTATTTTTCTGGTGCGGGTAGCAGGGGTCGAACCTGTACACCTCTCGGCACAAGATCCTAAATCTTGCGTGTCTGCCAATTCCACCATACCCGCAAATACTTGCATATTATATCAAAGAAATTTTTAAAATTCAATAGACAAATTCATTAATATGTTATAAAATATAATATGATAATATGCCTAAATGGGCTTTGTTCAATTTGGAGGTAAAAATTATGGGATTTATGAAAACTCGTTGGACTGATAAGGTTGACAGAAATAATCCGTTGCCTGAATATCCTCGTCCACAAATGGAGCGTAGTGACTGGATGTCACTTAATGGCGTTTATGACTATGCAATTAAAGGTGCAAATTGTGAATGGGCAGAAGATTTTGACGGTGAAATCGTAGTTCCATTTGCAGTTGAAAGTATGCTTTCAGGAGTTGAGAAGCAATTACTCCCAAGTCAGCGTCTTTGGTATAAAAAATTATTTACAGTTCCAGAAAATATGAAAGGCAAGAACATTCTTCTTAACTTTGCTGCTGTTGACTGGCAGTGCAAAGTTTATGTGAATAAATCTCTTGCTGGTACACACACTGGTGGTTATGCAACATTCACACTTGATATTACAAATTTATTAGTTGATGGTGAAAATGAACTTGTAGTTTGCGTTTATGACCCAACTGAAAAAGGTTGGCAGCAGCGTGGCAAACAGGTTATTGATACTCATGGTTTCTGGTATGTTGCAACTTCAGGTATCTGGCAGAGTGTTTGGCTTGAATCAGCAGATGCTTGTCATATCACAAAACTTCGTATGATTCCTGACATTGACGAGAAGACTCTCAAAATCAAGACTTTTGCAACAGAAGAAAATCTTGACATAAAGGTTACTGTTTTTGATGGTGAAACTGTTGTATCAGAAAACACAATTTCAATGGACGATGAAATTAAGTTCCAAGATATTAAACTCTGGTCACCTGAAACACCATTCCTTTATGACCTTAAAATTGAACTCTTAAAAGATGGTAAAACAGTTGACACTGTTAAGAGCTATGTTGGTATGCGTAAATTCTCAATGCAGAATGATAATTATGGTATTCCAAGATTCTTCCTTAACAATGAGCCATATTTCCAAAAAGGTCTTCTTGACCAAGGTTATTGGTCAGACGGTGGTATGACACCACCAACTGATGAAGCTATGATTTACGACATTGAAACAATGAAGAGATTAGGCTTCAATATGATGCGTAAACATATTAAGGTTGAACTCGACCGTTGGTATTATCATTGTGACCGTCTCGGTATGCTTGTATGGCAAGATATGGTAAGCGGTGGCGAATACATAGGTACAATGCTTGCTGGCGTAGCACCATTCTTTGGCATCAATGTTAAAGACGATAAATACAAGGCATTTAAGCGTGGCGAAAAGAAATGGCGTGATGAATTCAAACGCGAACTCAATGAAATGCTCAATCAGTTGTTTAATCATACTTGTATTTCTGTATGGGTGCCATTTAATGAAGGTTGGGGTCAGTTTGACTCAGTTCAAATTGCAACAAGCGTTAAAAACTTTGACCCATCAAGACTTGTTGACCATGCAAGTGGTTGGCATGACCAAGGTGCTGGCGACTTCAATAGTATGCACAGATATACTGTTCCTGTTACAGGTCGCAAGAATGACGGCAGAATTTTCGCTCTCACAGAATACGGCGGATATAGCAGAGTCGTAAGTGACCATACATGGGATGAATCAAAGAGTTTTGGTTATATGATGTATAAGACTAAGGATTCACTTACAAAAGCATATAAAAAGCTTCACGAAAATCAGGTTATTCCACTTATCGATAAAGGTTTGAGTGCTACTGTTTATACTCAGGTAAGTGACGTTGAAAACGAAGTTAATGGTATTATGACTTATGACCGTGAGCATATTAAGATTGATGAAGATGTAATTATCGACATCAACAATAAGCTTACAATTATGAAATAATATGAAAACGGCATCAAAACAAAAATTGCGTTTGCTTTATATTATCGATATTCTTGCGAGTAAGTCAGATGAAGAGCATTTGCTTTCAGCTAGCGATATAATTCATTATCTCAAAGAAGATTATGGCATCGAATGCGAGAGAAAAACAGTTTATGACTGTATTGACTGTCTTAATGAGTATGGTTATGAAATAATTAAATCACAGTCTCCACGCGGATATTTTATGGTGCCATATCATTTTGAGTTACCTGAATTAAGATTGCTTATAGACGCTGTTCAATCTGCCAACTTTATCTCTGCAAAGAAAACAAAGGCTTTGCTTAAAAAGTTTTCAAAATTTGCTAGTGGATATCAATATCACAGAATTGAAAAACAAGTTTATATTGATAATCGAAATAAATGTGATAACGAAAGCATTTTCTATAATATCGATATACTTGACTCGGCAATTCTTAAAAGAAAGCAAGTCGAAGTTGTTTATCGCAGAAGAAAAGTTGTTGATGGTAAAAAAGCTGTTTATGAAGAAAAGAAAATGACCATCAATCCGTATGCTTTGATTTGGTCAAACGACCATTACTATCTTGTTGGCAATCATAACAAATACGATAACTTAATTCATTTGCGAGTTGACAGATTAAAAAGTGTTGTGGTTACTGACACTGTGGCTCGACGCTTTTCTGATGTTTCTCCATATACAACTTCATTTGATACAGCAGATTATAGTAATAAACATCTTTCCATGTTTTCAGGTGACATTAAACCTGTTGAATTTATCTGTAATAACTCAATGATTGAAGAGTTTATTGATAGATTTGGCGAGAAATGTTCAATGAAACCCTTTGACGATGAGCATTTTATAGCAAAAATTGATGTTGCTGTTACAGATGGCTTGGTTTCATGGATTATGCAATATGGTGATAAGATAAAAGTCAGGTCACCAAAAGAGTTGAAAAATATGATTATAGACAAAACAAATTCAATTTTAGCTCAATATAATGGGTAAAATGATAAAGTTTTAACAAATATGATTATTTCTCTTGAAATACAAGCAGATTTAGTATAAAATATTAAAGGTTAAATTTATAAATTATTTCTTTTGAAAGGATGTATTTTAAATGAGCAGTGCATTAAACAAAAAGACTGTTGAAGATTTACAGGTAGCTGGCAAGAAAGTTCTTGTTCGTTGCGACTTCAACGTAAAAATGGAAAACGGTGTAATTACAAGTGACAAGAGAATTGTTGCTTCATTACCAACAATCAAATATCTTATTGCAAATGGTGCAAAAGTTATTCTTTGCTCACACCTTGGTCGTCCAAAGGGTGAAGTAGTTCCAGAATTCTCACTTGCTCCTGTTGCTGCAAGACTTTCTGAACTTCTTGGTCAAGAAGTTAAAATGGCAAAAGACGTTGTTGGCGAAAGTGCACAGGCACTCGCAGCTGACCTTAAAGATGGCGAAGTTCTTCTCCTTGAAAATGTTCGTTATGAAAAAGGCGAAACAAAGAACGACCCAGAACTCAGCAAGAAGTTTGCTGACCTTGCTGAACTTTATGTTAACGACGCTTTCGGTTCAGCTCACAGAGCTCACTCTTCAACAACAGGTGTAGCAGACCACCTTCCTGCAGCTTGTGGTTACCTTATCCAGAAAGAAATCGAGTTCATCGGTGGTGCTCTTGAAAATCCAAAGAGACCTCTTGTTGCTATCCTTGGTGGTGCAAAAGTTTCTGATAAAATCGGCGTTATCACAAACCTTATTGACAAGTGTGACACACTTATCATCGGTGGTGGTATGGCATACACATTTATGAAATCACTCGGCTACGAAATCGGCACATCACTTCTTGAAGCTGATAAAGTTGAACTTGCAGCTGAAATGATGAAGAAAGCTGAAGAAAAAGGCGTTAAATTCCTTATTCCTGTTGACAACAAAGTTGGTAAGGAATATGCTCCTGATACAGAAGCAATGGTAGTTGATTCAAATAAGATTCCAGAAGGTTGGATGGGTCTTGATATCGGTCCTAAGACACAGGCTATTTTTGCTGATGCAGTTAAAGATGCTGGTACAGTTATCTGGAATGGTCCTATGGGCGTTTCTGAATGGGAAAACTTTGCATCAGGCACAATTGCAGTTGCAACAGCAATTGCTGAAAGTGATGCAATTTCAATCATCGGTGGTGGCGACTCAGCTGCTGCTATTCAGAAGCTTGGTTTTGCTGATAAGATGTCACACATCTCAACAGGTGGCGGTGCATCTCTTGAATATCTTGAAGGTAAAGAACTTCCAGGTATCGCAGCTCTCAACGAGAAATAATTTGAATATTTTTATGGGAGAACTTTGCGGTTCTCCCACAATTTATGATAAGGAGTAAATAAATTATGAAAAAAGAACTTCGCAGAGCAGTTATCGCAGGTAACTGGAAAATGAATAATACACCATCTCAGGCAAAAGCTCTTATTGAAGAAATGAAACCACTTGTAGCAGGTGCAGATTGTGATGTTGTACTTTGTGTACCATTTATCGATATCCCTGCAGCAGTTGAAGCAGCAAAAGGTTCAAACATTAAAATCGGTGCTGAAAATGTTCACTTCAAAGCATCAGGTGCTTATACAGGTGAAATTTCAGCTGATATGCTTAAAGAAGCAGGCGTTGAATATGTTGTAATTGGTCACAGTGAGAGAAGACAGTACTTCGGTGAAACAGACCAGACAGTTAACCTTCGTTCACTTGCTGCTCTTAATGCAGGTCTTAAAGCAATCATCTGCGTTGGTGAAACACTTGAACAAAGAGAACTTGGTTACACAGAAACACTTCTTAAGTTCCAGACAAAGATGGCTCTTACAAATGTAACAAAAGAACAGCTTAAAGATGTAATTATTGCTTATGAACCAGTTTGGGCTATCGGCACAGGTGTTACTGCTACTGCTGACCAAGCAGACGAAGGCAACGGCTATGTTCGTGCAGCTATTGCTGAAGCTTATGGAGCTGATGTTGCTGAAACAGTTACAGTTCAGTACGGCGGTTCAATGAATGCTGCTAACGCTGATGAACTTGTTGCAAAAATCAATGTTGACGGTGGTCTCATTGGTGGCGCTTCACTTAAAGCAGTTGACTTTTCAAAGATTGTTGCTGCAGCTTCAAAATAATTAAACGGGTGAATAGAATGAAAAAACCTTTAGTTTTATGTATTATGGATGGTTTTGGAAAAAATCCATCTGATTATGGTAACGCTATTGTTACTGCAAAAACTCCAAATCTTGATAGACTTATGGCTGATTTTCCAATGACTTATATTGGTGCATCTGGTATGGATGTTGGTCTTCCAGATGGGCAGATGGGCAACTCTGAAGTTGGTCACACAAATATCGGCGCTGGTCGTGTTGTTTATCAGGAACTTACAAGAATCACAAAATCAATTAAAGACGGCGATTTCTTCAATAATGAAGCAATGGTAAAAGCTGTTCAAAATGCTATCGATAATGGCACATCACTTCACCTTATGGGTCTTATGAGCGATGGTGGTGTTCACTCACATAACAGTCACATTTGGGCTATTGTTGAACTTGCAAAGAAAATGGGACTCGACAAAGTTTATCTTCATTGCATCATGGATGGTCGTGATGTTCCACCAACAAGTGGTAAAGATTTCCTTGCTGATGCTCAGGCTAAACTTAATGAAATTGGTGTAGGTAAGATTGCAACTGTTGTTGGCCGTTTCTATGCTATGGATAGAGATAACCGTTGGGAACGCGTTGTTCTTGCTTATAACGCTTTTGTTAAGGGAGAAGGCATTTTTGCTGCTGACCCTGTAAAAGCTGTTGAAGAAAGCTATTCAAAAGTTGATGCTGATGGCAAGAATATTACTGACGAGTTCATTGAACCAACAGTATGTCTTGAAAACGAAGGCAGAATTTCAAAGAATGACAGCGTTGTATTCTTTAACTTCCGTCCTGACCGCGCAAGAGAAATCACAAGAACATTTGTTGACCCTGATTTCAATGGCTTTGATAGAGAATTCTTCCCAGTCTATTATGTATGTATGACTCAATATGATGCAACAATGCCAAATGTTGATGTTGCATTCAAACCACAGTCTCTTACAAATACTCTTGGTGAATATCTTGCAGATAAAGGCCTTTCACAGTTGAGAATTGCTGAAACTGAAAAATATGCTCATGTAACTTTCTTCTTTAACGGTGGCGTTGAAGCGCAATATGATGGTGAAGATAGAATTCTTGTTAATTCACCAAAAGTTACAACTTATGACCTTAAACCAGAAATGAGTGCTTATGAAGTTTCTGAAAAGGTTAACGAAGCAGTAAGAAGTGGAAAATATGATGTAATCATCTTGAACTTTGCAAACTGCGATATGGTTGGTCATACAGGTGTGTTCCAAGCTGCAGTTGACGCGGTTGAAGCGGTTGATACTTGCGTAGGCACACTCTATGAAGCAGTTCATGAAATGGGTGGCGCATTGCTTATTACAGCTGACCATGGTAACGCAGATAAGATGTATGAAGATGATGGTTCTCCATTTACAGCTCATACAACTTTCCCCGTACCATTTATTGTTGCTGATTATCCTTGCGAGCTTCGCGAAGGTGGTAAACTTTGCGATATCGCACCAACAATGCTTAAAATGTTAGGTTTGGAACAACCAGCTGAAATGGATGGCGAATCTTTAATAAAATAATAGTCGGACAAAAAATCCTGCTAAAATAAAACTAGTTAAATCGGCGCACAGTGAACAAAAAGCTGTGTGCCGAATTTTTTTTACTCCGACAGCGCCAAAGTAAACAGCTATTGCATAAAAAGTAGTTTCTGTTGAACCCATCATTACTGATGCGACTCTGCCAATATATGAATCAGCCCCATATTCGCTTATAATTGACTCAAAAACGGTTAGTGAACCTCCACCTGAAATTGGTGACAGAATACATAACGGAAGTGTTTCTGCGGGAATTTTGAGTAAGTTTGCAATAGGTGTGAGTAACTTTGTTAATATATCTATCCCTTGTGATGACTTTAACACCTGTACAGCTAAAAATAATGCTGTAAGAGATGGAAGGATTGATAGAAAAACATCAAATCCTTTTTTGGCACCATCAACAAAAGTTCCGAAAACATCAATTTTTTTATAAAACCCAAATTCAATAATTATTAATAGAAAAATCGGCAAAATATAATTAGAAATATTATTCATATTTAAAGAACCTTTCAAGAATTTTTACCATTGTTATACCAACAGTTAAAGCACAAACCGAAGTAACAATTGCTGGCAGAATTATTTCTAAAGGATTTATTGAATTGTGGTTTGAACGAATGGCAGCAACAGTCGTAGGAATAAGTCGTAATGCTGCTGAATTCATAACAACAAAAAGTACCATATTATTACTAGCTATTTCTTTTTTTGCATTATCTTTTGATAATTTTTTCATTGCTTCTATTCCAATTGGTGTCGCTGCATTGGATAATCCTAAAAGATTTGAAGTTATATTCAGACTTATAGGCATAATTGCATCACTATTTCTATCGAGTCCTTTAAAAAGTTTGCAAAGTATAGGGGACATAATTTTTGAAAGTATTTGTGATAAACCTGACTTTTCAGCCACATTCATAACTCCATTCCAAAGACAAAAAGTACCCAATAGCGAAAAACAAAGTTCAACTGCTGTATTACCACTTGTAAGAATGCTGTTTGAAACTTCATTTATTGTTCCGTTGAATAGAGAAATAATAATCGAAAAGAATATTATTGAAATCCAAATATAATTCATCATAAAAATCACTCCTAAATGATTTTTATGCAATATTTTTTATGATAATGTTGATAAAGTTTTTTAGATGTTGTATAATGTTATGAACAAATGTACGCGAGGTCTTTTATGTTTAAATTAGTCAGTAATTATAAACCGACGGGTGACCAACCACAAGCGATAGAAAAACTTGTTGATGGTGTCAATAAGGGATATAAAGAACAAACTCTGCTGGGTGTTACAGGCTCCGGTAAGACATTTACTATGGCTAATATTATCGCCAAACTTAACAGACCTACGCTGGTTCTCGCTCACAATAAAACTCTTGCAGGGCAACTTTGTTCAGAATTTAAAGAGTTTTTTCCTGAAAATGCAGTTGAATATTTTGTATCCTATTATGATTACTATCAGCCTGAGGCATATATAGCTAATACAGATACTTATATTGAAAAAGACTCTGCAATAAATGATGAAATCGACAAGTTGCGTCACTCTGCAACATCTGCTTTGTCAGAAAGACGAGATGTAATCATTGTTGCGAGTGTATCTTGTATTTATTCTCTTGGTGACCCAATTGATTATCAAAGTATGGTCATTTCATTGCGTACCGGAATGGAAAAAAGCCGAGATGACTTAATACAGAAACTTGTTGAGATTCAATATGAGCGAAATGATATTAACTTTATTCGTAATAAGTTTAGAGTCAGGGGAGATATAGTTGAAATTTTCCCTGTTTATTCAAATGATACTGCTATTCGTGTTGAATTTTTTGGCGATGAAATTGATAGAATTAGTGAAATCAACGCTTTAACTGGTGCTGTTAAAAATGTTGTTTCCCATGTGGCAATTTATCCTGCATCACATTATGTTGTTTCTCCTGAAAAGATGGAAGAAGCATTAAAACAAATTAATGATGAAATGGAAAAACAAGTTGCCGAGTTTGAAAAACAAGGGAAACTTATTGAAGCTCAAAGAATTCGTCAAAGAACAGAATATGATATGGAAATGCTTCGTGAAACAGGTTTCTGTAAAGGAATTGAAAATTATTCTGCAATTATGTCTGGCAGAAAATCTGGCGAACCACCATTTACATTGCTTGACTATTTTCCTGACGATTATGTGCTGTTTGTTGATGAATCCCATGTCACATTACCACAAGTTCGTGGTATGTATGGTGGTGACCGTTCAAGAAAAGAAAGCCTTATAAATTTCGGTTTTCGTTTACCATCTGCTTACGACAACAGACCGCTTACTTTTGATGAATTCTATGACAAAACACATCAAAAGATATTTGTAAGTGCTACTCCAGGACCTTTTGAAAATGAAAAAAGTGTTCAAACTGCTGAACAAGTTATTCGTCCAACAGGACTTTTAGACCCTGAAATTTCAGTTCGTGGAACTGAAGGTCAAATTGACGATTTAATATCAGAAATTAATATTCGCATTGAGAAAAAAGAGCGTGTACTTGTTACAACACTTACTAAAAAAATGGCAGAGAACTTGACGGATTATTTGTCCGGACACGGCATTAAAGTTCGTTATATGCATTATGATATTGATACTATTGAGCGCATGGAGTTAATTCGTGATTTACGATTAGGCGAGTTTGATGTTCTTGTTGGTATAAATCTTCTTCGTGAAGGTCTTGATATACCTGAAGTTTCACTTATTGCAATTCTTGACGCTGATAAAGAAGGTTTTTTGCGTTCGGAAACTTCTTTGGTGCAGATTATCGGCCGTGCCGCTCGAAATGCCAACGGACAAGTTATTATGTATGCTGACACTGTTACAAAATCAATGGAAAGAGCTATTGAAGAAACATATCGCCGTCGTGAAAAGCAAATTGCTTATAATGAAGAGCATGGCATTGTTCCACAGACAATCACAAAAGATGTTCGTGAAATACTTGAAATTTCTAGTCGGGATAAATCAGCTAAAAAGCGTATGAGTCGCGATGAAAAACAAAAACTCATTATAAGACTTACCGAAGAAATGAAAGCTGCAGCAAAAATTCTTGAGTTTGAGCATGCAGCATATTTAAGAGATAAAATTGAAAAACTTAAATCGGAGAAATAAATGACACACGATAAAATTATTATTAAAGGTGCAAAAGAAAATAATCTAAAAAATATTGATATTGAAATTCCTCGTGATAAGCTTGTTGTTTTTACGGGGCTTTCGGGTTCTGGTAAATCTTCTCTTGCTTTTGATACAATTTATGCAGAAGGTCAGAGACGTTATATAGAGTCATTATCTTCCTATGCAAGAATGTTCTTGGGTCAGATGGAAAAACCTAATGTAGAGTCAATTGAAGGGCTTTCTCCAGCTATTTCAATCGACCAAAAGACTACATCAAAAAATCCTCGTTCAACCGTTGGAACAGTGACGGAAATCTATGACTATTTACGTCTTTTATATGCGAGAATCGGAATTCCTCATTGTCCAATTTGTAATAGAGAAATAAAGCAGCAAACGGTTGACCAAATTGTTGACAGCATTATGGCTATGCCTGAGGGAACAAAATTTCAAATTCTTTCACCAGTTGTGCGTGGTAAAAAGGGTGAACACACAAAAGAACTTGCAAATGCATTAAAAGCAGGTTTTGTAAGAGCAAGAATTGATGGTGAGGTTACTGAAATTGTTGAAGATATGAAACTTCAAAAAACCTGCAAGCACACCATTGATATTATTGTTGATAGGCTTGTTGTTAAAGAAGGAATAAGAACAAGACTTGCAGACTCAATTGAAACAACAACTTCACATTCAGGTGGTAACGTAATTATTGATGTAATTGGTGATAAAGAATATCTATATTCACTTAATTATGCTTGTCCTGAGCACGGAATAAGTATAGACGAATTGTCACCAAGAATGTTTTCTTTTAATAATCCATATGGTGCTTGTCCAACTTGTACTGGTCTTGGCACTTTTATGAAGGTTAATCCTGACCTCGTAATCCCTAATAAAAACCTTTCAATCAGCGAGGGCGCTATTGCTAATGCTAGCGGTTGGGGTAAAGCGGATAAAGGCTCAATTGCGGCTATGTATTATACTGCACTTGGAAATGAATATGGATTTACTCTCAAAACACCAATTAAGGATATTTCTCAAGATGGGTTAAACGCTTTGTTTTATGGTACAAGCC
>JAZQWV010000075.1:0-40960 GCA_045632525.1 Candidatus Fimenecus sp. | reverse complement strand
CCGATGATGGTTCGTGATTTCCAGAGTGTGGTGGGAATCGAGGCGAGAGAGCAGTTCATCGACATGACGGGACATCTGCCGAGCGCGATCGTCGCATGTGTGGGCGGTGGCTCGAACGCGGCGGGACTTTTTGCGGGATTCCTCAACGATCCTGTGGATATTTACGGTGTTGAGCCTCTCGGAAGAGGACCGAAGCTCGGTGATCACGCGGCAAGCCTTAAGTACGGAACCGAGGGAATCATGCACGGCTTTAACAGCATTATGCTCAAGGATGAAAACGGTGAGCCTGCTCCTGTTTATTCAGTTGCAAGTGGTCTTGATTATCCTTCCTCTGGCCCTGAGCATGCATTCTTGCAGGAAATTGGCAGAGTTAAATATGACGTAATCGACGACGAAGAAACTATCGATGGTTTCTTCAAGCTTTCTCGCCTTGAGGGTATCATCCCTGCTATTGAAAGCTCACACGCAGTTGCATTCGGTATGAAGCTCGCAAAGCAGATGGACCAGGGCTCAGTTCTTATTAACCTTTCAGGTCGTGGCGATAAGGATATGGACTACATTATCGAAAACTACGGCATCAGATAAAAAATAAATCATAAGCAAAAAGCACTCATCATTTGATGAGTGCTTTTTTATGTTGTTTAAGAGAAAATCTTATTTGTTCTGGAAATATTTAACTGCTGCTTCAAACATACGGATATCATATTCACCAGGAACATTCTTATAAAGACCATCGCCGATACGCTCACTATGACCCATCTTACCGAATACACGGCCGTCAGGTGAAGTGATACCTTCAATTGCGCACAATGAACCATTTGGGTTAAAGTCGATATTTGATGTAGCATTGCCGTCAAGGTCAACATACTGAGTAGCAATCTGACCATTTTTAGCAAGCTCTGCAATAAGCTCAGGAGAAGCAAGGAACTTGCCTTCACCGTGAGAAATTGGAACATTCACAACATCGCCAACATTCATAAGGCTGAGCCATGGTGATTTTGTTGATGCGATTCTTGTGTGAACAATTCTGCTCTGGTGACGGCTGATATTATTGAATGTAAGAGTTGGACAATTTTCATCAGTATCAATAATCTTGCCGTAAGGAACAAGACCAAGCTTGATAAGTGCCTGGAAGCCGTTACAGATACCACACATAAGACCATCACGATTATCAAGAAGGTCTGTAACTGCTTCTTTAACTGCAGGGTTACGGAAGAATGCAGTAATAAACTTAGCTGAACCGTCTGGCTCGTCACCACCTGAGAATCCACCAGGAATGAAAATCATCTGTGCTTCTTTAACCTTCTTTGAGAAGCCTTCAACACTTCTTGCAACATCTTCTGCAGTAAGGTTTCTAATTACGAAAATTTCAGCTTCACCACCTGCTTTTTCAACTGCACGAGCAGAGTCATATTCACAGTTTGTGCCTGGGAATACAGGAATGAGCACCTTAGGTTTAGCAACTTTATTTGCTGGAGAAGCTTCACACTTACCTTCAAAAGAATATGTAGGAATTTCACCTTTATCTTCTTTAGCTTTTGTTGGATATACATCTTCAAGTGTTGCTGTATGTAATTCGTAAAGTTCTTTAATTGTTGCACTGTCGTCATCAAGTTTAATTACAGGATCTTTAGTTGTTGTACCAATTTTCATTACACCTGGAATTTCAACATCTTCACTGAGCTCTGCAACAATGAAGCCCCACATGCCAAGGTGCCAGTTTTCTTTAAGGTCTGCAGAAGAATCAAAACCGATATTATTACCAAAAGACATCTTCATAACTGCTTCGCCGATACCGTGCTCAACAGCCCAAGAAGCTTTTACTTTGCCTTCTTGGCAAAGCTTATGGAATGCATCCCAAGTAGCTTTAATGCTATCTGCGCTTTCGTCAGTTGCACCAAAGAGATAAACAGGACTATTTGCCTCTTTAAATTCAGGGCTGATTACATCTTGCTTTTTAATTGGAGCAATTGCAAAAGAAATAAGTGTTGGTGGAACATCTAAATCAAGGAATGTACCTGACATTGAGTCTTTACCACCGATAGCAGCAGCACTTAACTCAAGCTGAGCATCAAATGCACCAAGAAGAGCTGCAAAAGGCTTGCCCCAACGCTCAGGTTCAGTTCTAAGTCTTTCAAAGAATTCTTGCAATGTAAGGTATGCAAGTTTATAGTCACAACCTGCTGCAACAAGTTTCGCAACAGAATTATAGATTGATGCACGAGCACCTGTGTAAGGGTCAACTGAAAGATGGTCAGGGTCACAGCCCCAGCTGAACACACTTGCTTGGTCAGTTTCTTGACCTGGAAGAACTGGTAATACAGCAGCCATTGACTGTGTTGGAGTAAGCTGACGCTTACCACCATAAGGCATAACAACACTACCTGCACCAATTGTTGAGTCAAAACGTTCAACAAGACCTCTCTGGCTTGCTGTTCGAAGGTCTGCAGCCATTTCACGCAATGAACCGTACATTGCCTTACTTAATACTGAAAGGTCTTTTTCTGTAACTGTAACATCCATGTGCTTAACGGCACCATTTGTATCAAGGAAAGCACGGCTAAGGTTAGCGATGATATTACCCTTCCATTTCATTACCATGCGCTCTTCTTCCGTAACAACAGCAACACGATATGCTTCAAGGTTTTCTTCTTGAGCAAAAGCAATGAATTTATCTGCATCTTCAGCAGCAACAACAACTGCCATTCTTTCCTGTGATTCAGAAATAGCAATTTCTGTTCCGTCAAGACCTTCATATTTTTTACGAACTGCATCAAGGTCAATTTGAAGACCAGGAGCAAGTTCACCAATTGCAACAGATACACCACCTGCACCAAAGTCATTACAACGCTTGATTAAACGAGTAACCTCTGCATTACGGAAAAGTCTCTGAATTTTTCTTTCTTCAGGAGCATTACCTTTCTGAACTTCAGATGCCATTGTTGTAAGTGATTTCATGTTGTGGCTCTTTGACGAGCCTGTAGCGCCACCAATACCGTCACGACCTGTGCGGCCACCAAGGAGAACAATTACATCCCCTGGAGCAGGACGTTCACGACGAACATTATAAGCAGGAGCAGCAGCAACTACTGCACCACATTCCATACGTTTAGCAACGAAGCCTTCATGATAAATTTCTGCAACATGACCTGTAGCAAGACCAATCTGATTACCATAAGAAGAATAACCAGCAGCTGCTGTCTGACAGATTTTACGTTGTGGAAGCTTACCTGCCATAGTTTCAGCAATAGTCTTTCTTGGGTCACCTGCACCTGTTACGCGCATTGCCTGATGAACATAAGCACGACCTGAAAGAGGGTCGCGGATACAACCACCGATACATGTAGCAGCACCACCGAATGGTTCAATTTCTGTTGGATGGTTGTGAGTTTCGTTCTTAAACATAAGAAGCCAATCTTGGTCTTCACCATTTACAGTTGCAGTAACATGGATTGAACAAGCATTAATTTCTTCACTTTCGTCAAGTTCTGGAAGAAGTCCACGCTTTTTAAGTGTTTTTGTACCAATTGTAGCAATATCCATCAAAGTTTGTGGACGAGCTGCAGCCTTTTCTTCACCATAAACTTCAACTCTTGCAGCAAGGTAGCGTTCATAAGCTTCCTGAACTGCAGGGTCATTAATACGTACATTATCAAGGTGAGTAGAGAATGTTGTATGACGGCAATGATCAGACCAATATGTATCAACAACACGAATTTCTGTAATAGTTGGGTCTCTGTGCTCTGTATCTCTGAAATATGCTTGTAAGAACTTGAGGTCGTCAAGGTCCATTGCAAGTCCTTTTTCGTCAAGGAGTGCGGCAAGAGAACCTTCATCCATAGTAATAAAGCCTTCGACTGTAGCAACTGTTTCAGGAGCAGCATATTCAGCAGCAAGTGTTTCAGGTAATTCAAGAGCTGCTTCACGGCTTTCAACTGCATTGATTACATGCTTTTTGAAAGCTTCGATATCTGCTTCTGTCAACTCACCATAAAGAGCATAAACCTTTGCTGTACGGATAAGTGGGCGTTCACCCTGAGAGATAATCTGAATACACTGAGCTGCAGAGTCTGCTCTCTGGTCAAACTGACCTGGAAGAGCTTCAACTGCAAAAACATATGCATTAGGAATATTCACACTATCAGACACATTGTCAAGCTGTGGCTCTGAGAAAACTGTTTTAACTGCATAGTCAAACAATTCTGTTGTAATATTTTCTGCATCATAGCGATTGAAAAGACGAATATCTTCTAAACTTTCAATGCCGAGTAAATGCTTTGCTTCGTTAAGAAGACCTTTTGCTTCATTGTCTAAGCCAGGCTTCTTTTCAACAAATATACGATAAACCATTTAGTTTTTTCCTCCATTATCACTTAGTTCAAAGCCTGAAGTGCTTTTTGACCGATATCACTTCTACGATAAGCACCTTCAAACTTCACACCATCAGAAAGACGATAGGCTTCTTTGATTGCTTCTTCGAGTGAAGCTGCAACAGCAGTTGTACCAGTAACACGACCACCTGCAGTAACAAGTTTGTCATTTTCAAGCTTTGCACCAGCCACATAAGTAGCTTTTTGTGCTTCTTCTGTAAAGGTCATTTCAAAGCCTTTTTCATAAGCAGTTGGATAACCATTAGAAGCTAAAATAACACAACATGCGTGCTTATCTGCAAATTTAACCTCTGTATCAGCTAAAGTGCCGTTTGTTGTTGCTTGCATAACAGTGAGTAAATCACTTTCAAGAAGTGGAAGAACAACCTGTGTTTCAGGGTCACCGAAACGACAGTTATATTCAATAACTTTTGGGCCATTTGGTGTAAGCATTAAGCCAAAATAAAGGCAACCTTTGAATGTGCGTCCTTCTGCATTCATAGCGTTAATTGTAGGAAGGAAAATTGTTTCCATACATTCATCTGCTATTGCTTTTGTGTAATAAGGGTTTGGAGCAACTGTGCCCATACCACCGGTGTTAAGACCTGTGTCATTATCACCGATACGCTTATGGTCCATTGAAGAAACCATAGGCTTTACAACCTTGCCGTCAGTAAAAGCAAGAACTGATACTTCAGGACCTGTAAGGAATTCCTCAATTACTACACGAGAGCCTGACTTACCGAAGATTCCACCCTCCATCATATCACGGACTGCAGTTTTTGCTTCGTCACTAGTCTGTGCAATAATAACACCCTTACCGAGGGCCAGACCATCTGCTTTGATAACTGTTGGAATTGGAGCAGTTTCAAGGTAATTGAGTGCTACTTCCATATTTTCAAAAACTTCGTATGCGGCAGTAGGAATGTTGTATTTTTTCATTAAGTTTTTTGAGAAAACTTTACTACCTTCGATAATAGCAGCGTTAGCTTTTGGTCCAAAGCAAGGAATATCTTTTTCTTCAAGAGCATCAACACAACCAAGGACTAATGGATCATCAGGAGCAACAACTGCATAGTCAATTTTATTTTCTACTGCAAAAGTTACAATCTTTTCAATATCAGTTGCACCAATATCCACACAAGTTGCATCTGCTGCGATACCACCATTACCTGGTAAAGCAAAGATTTCTGTTACATTTTTATTTTCTTTTATTTTCTTGATGATAGCGTGTACTCTACCGGCACCACCGACAACCATTATTTTCATATCAAACCTCAAATATTAGTGGTGGAACAAACGCATTCCTGTGAATGCCATTGCAATTCCATATTTGTTACAGCAATCAATAACAACATCATCACGGATTGAACCACCTGGTTCTGCGATATATGAAACGCCACTCTTGCGTGCTCTTTCAATGTTATCACTGAATGGGAAGAATGCGTCAGAACCAACTGAAACGCCTGTGATTGTGTCAAGATATGCTCTAGCTTCTTCAGCTGTAAGTGGTTCAGGCTGAGTTTTGAAATATTTCTGCCAGATGCCTTCTGCACAAACATCTTCTTCATTTTTATTGATGTAACCGTCGATAACATTATCTCTGTCAGGACGACGAATGTCATCTTTGAAAGGAAGTGCTAATACTTTTGGATGCTGACGAAGGTGCCATGTATCTGCCTTTGTACCTGCAAGTCTTGTACAGTGAATTCTTGACTGCTGACCTGCACCAACACCAATAGCCTGTCCGTCATAAGCATAGCAAACTGAGTTTGACTGTGTATATTTAAGAGTAATAAGAGCAATTATAAGGTCGCGCTTCGCTTCTTCTGGGAATTCTTTGTTTTCAGTAACCATATTAGAAAGAAGTTCTTCATCAATTCTGAAATTATTTCTACCCTGTTCAAATGTAATACCAAATACCTGTTTCTTTTCTTGAACTGCAGGAACATAATCAGCATCAATTTTTACAATGTTATAGTTACCATTTCTTTTGCCCTTGAGAATTTCGAGTGCTTCATCTGAATAACCAGGAGCAATAATACCATCAGAAACTTCACGAGCAACAAGCTTTGCAGTTGTTGCATCACATTCGTCACTGAGAGCAATCCAGTCACCGAAAGATGACATTCTGTCAGTACCACGAGCACGAGCGTAAGCACAAGCAAGTGGAGAATCATCAAGACCTTCGATATCGTCAACAAAGCAAGCTTTTTTGAGTGAATCAGGAAGTTTCACACCAACTGCAGCTGATGTTGGGCTAACATGCTTGAATGATGTTGCAGCAGGCATACCAAGAATATCTTTAATTTCTTTTACAAGCTGCCATGAGTTGAATGCATCAAGGAAATTGATGAAGCCTGGTCTGCCGTTAAGGATTTCGATTGGAAGGTCTGAACCATCTTCCATAAAAATCTTTGATGGTTTCTGGTTAGGGTTACAACCATATTTAAGTTCAAATTCTTTCATTTTAAATCTCCTTATACATTCTTGTTAACAATTCTTGTTTCAGTTTCATTTGTTTCAAGGTCAATATATCTGACAAAAAGTGAAACTTTATTATCTTCGTTAAGGTTTTTCCAAATGATATCAGTCATTGTATCAATGTCAACATTAGGAAGTTCAAGAGTTTTTGGTTCACCCTCAAAGCTTGGGAGTGGGTCACCATCGCATTTGTATGTATGAATGAACTTTGCACGACCTGCCAAAGGATTTGAATAAGCGTATGTATATCTCTGGCAAGATGAACCATCGCCATCAGCAGATTTAAGAATTGACATTGCATAATTCATTTCACCATTTTTGTGGTGGATGATACCTGAAATACGAGGTGTATAGTTTGGAGCATCATCTTCAAACTCACGTGTGCGAAGCGCCTGTTCAAATGTCATCTGCTTATCCATAAGGTCATAGATTGTGTCTGTCTGGTCACCGTTAGTAACGATTGTTTTGTTACCAAGAACTCTGACTGGATAATAGATAATAAGATGTGGGTCAGTCATTTTTGACTCATCAAAAGCCTTTGTTCTCATTGCTTCACCTTCTGCAACAAAAACTCTGTTACGGCTATTTACACTTCTGCCCATAATGAAATATGCAGTGATAGCCTTTTTGCTATCAGCACTTTTGCCTATGATAATTCCTCTGCCGTGATAAGCGAGTGAGTTAAGTTCATTTTCAAGTGACTTGATTTCCATTTGAATATCCCCCGTTTATTTAAGATATGTTTTACCGTTTTCAATAACAATTTTATCATCACAGAACAATTGAACTGCTTTTGGAAGAATTTTCCATTCAACCTGTTCCATAATTCTTTTCTGTAATGTTTCAGGTGTGTCATTATCTAAAACATCAACTGATTTTTGCAAAATAATTGGACCTGCATCACATTCTGCAGTTACAAAATGAACAGTTGCCCCTGAAACTTTTACGCCTTTTTTCAAGGCTTCTTCGTGAACATGCAAACCATAAAAGCCTTTTCCACAGAAAGATGGGATAAGAGCAGGATGCACATTAATCATTTTATTTTGAAAAGTATCACAGACATTTTCATCAAGAATTGTCATAAATCCAGCATAAACAATTAAGTCTGCTTGTTCTTCAATAAGCAAATCCCTCATAGCACAGCTATATGATGCAATATCTGTAAAATCTTTTCTTATAAGTGTTCTTGTTTTAATTCCGTTATTGTTAGCACGAGTAAGGGCATAAGCATCAGCTTTTGAAGCGATTACACAAGTGATTTTTCCGTTACCAAGCTCTCCCCTTTTTTCTGCATCAATAAGTGCTTGAAGATTTGTGCCGCCGCCAGATACAAGAACTACAATTCTTTTATTCATTATAAAAGCACCTTCTCGTCGCCTTCAATAATTTCACCGATTACATAAGCATCGATGCCGTTGTCTGTAAGGATTGAGAGAGAAAGTTCAACTTCAGAAGCTGGAACTACGATACTCATACCAACACCCATGTTGTAAGTATTATACATATCACGCTCAGGAATGTTACCCCATTTTGCAATAACATCAAAGATTGGAAGTACTTTAACTGCTGATTTATCAATCTTTGCGCAAAGTCCATCAGGAATTGAGCGTGGAATATTTTCGTAGAATCCACCACCTGTAATATGAGAAATACCCTTTACATTAACTTTTTCGAGAAGAGCAAGAACAGGTTTTACATAAATCTTTGTTGGAACAAGCAATGCTTCTGCAATAGTCTTGCCACCTAATTCTTCACGTGGAACATAGAGTTCAGGGTTATTGTTATCAATATCAAAAACCTTACGGCACAAGCTGAAACCATTTGAATGGATACCTGTTGATGGAAGAGCAATAACAACATCACCTGCTGCCATCTTACTGTTATCAATCATTTTTGGTTTATCAACTACGCCAACTGCAAAGCCTGCAAGGTCATAGTCTTCTTCAGGCATCAAACCAGGATGCTCAGCAGTTTCACCGCCGATAAGAGCACAACCTGACTGTACACAGCCTTCTGCAACACCGCCTACGATTTCTGCAATCTTTTCAGGAACATTTTTACCACAAGCAATATAGTCAAGGAAAAATAATGGTTTTGCACCAACACAGATAATATCGTTAACACACATAGCAACTGCATCAATGCCGATTGTATCGTGTTTATCCATAAGGATAGCAAGTTTAACCTTTGTGCCACAACCGTCAGTACCAGAAACAGAAATAGGATGTTCCATGCCAGCAACGCAACTTAAATCGAAGCAACCACCAAAACCACCTACATCATCAACAGAACCCTCATTGCGAGTTCTTGCAACGTGTTTTTTCATAAGTTCTACTGATTTATAACCAGCAGTAATATCTACGCCTGCAGCTGCATAGCTAGCAGAGAATGAATTTTTATGTTCCATTTTAAATTCTCCTGTAAGTTTTTTTATTCTTTTCCGTTCCAACAATATGTACAAATTTGGTCAGACGGAAGTCCAATCGCCTTAATTATTCCGTCAATTGACTGGAATTCAAGGGATGTGAAATGAAGTTTTTCACAAATTGCGTTGCGTAAGTTTTTGCCACGCTCGGTAGTTGAATCAATATATTCGTCAATATATTTTAAACCATCTTCACCTTCAAGTTCGTTTATAGTACTTCTTGCAATAAGTTCCATCTCTGAAGTAGCTCTTGAGAAGTTAAGATATTTACAACCATACATAATTGGTGGACAAGCAGAACGAATATGAACTTCTTTTGCACCATTTTCATAGAGAAACTCAACAGTTTCTCGAAGCTGAGTACCACGAACAATACTATCATCAACAAAGAGCAATTTTTTGTCTTGAATCAAATCATGAACAGGAATCTGCTTCATTTTTGCAACTCTATTGCGTTCACTTTGGTTTGAAGGAGTAAAACTTCTTGCCCAAGTTGGTGTGTATTTAATGAACGGACGCGCAAATTGAATTCCGCTTTTATTGGCATAACCAATCGCATGTGGAGTACCTGAATCTGGCACGCCACTAACATAGTCGATATCTTGAGCTACATTATTTGCCTTATCAGTTTCTGCCATAATCTTGCCATTTCGATAACGCATTACTTCAACATTAACACCTTCATAACAAGATGTTGAATATCCATAATACGACCACAGAAATGCGCAGATTTTCATGTTTTCACCTGCTTCGCGAAGTGTTTTTGCATTGTCTGAAGTAAGTTCAATCACTTCACCAGGTCCAAGCTCTTTATAGTCACTATATCCAAGTTTTTTATATGCAAAATCTTCAAACGAAACACAATATCCATCGTCTCGATGGCCAATTAAAACAGGAATTCTGCCCAATCTGTCTCGAGCAGCAATAATTCTACCATCATTTGTGAGAATCAAAATTGATGCAGTTCCTTCAATAAGACTTTGCGCATAGGAAATTCCTTCTGCAAAGCTATCCTTTTGGTTTATAATCGCTGCAACAAGCTCAGTTGAGTTAATACCTTCGTTTGTCATTGCACCGAAATGACCACCATTGGTAAACAAATATTCTTCAACGAGTTTTTCTTTGTTGTTTACAAGTCCAATGATGCAAATCGCATATAAACCTAATTTTGAACGAACAAGCAACGGCTGTGCATCAGAATCACTGATGCAACCAATTGCCGCTTTACCTTTCATTTGGTTTGAGATATTTTCAAACTTTGTTCTGAATGGTGAATTTTCGATTTTATGAATTTTTCGTTGTAAGCCGACACTTTCGTCAAAGGCAGCCATGCCACCACGACGAGTGCCGAGATGAGAGTGATAGTCAGTACCAAAAAATACATCTAAAACTGTATCGTTTTTACTGACTGCGCCAAAGAAACCACCCATTTAATTTCTCCTTATGCAAAGAAAAGTTCTGAAAGTGTCATTGGGTCAATGTATTTGCCATCTTTATAAACACGCATATTACCTGATGCGATTTCGTCGATAAGCATTACATTACCTTCTGGGTCATAACCGAACTCAAATTTGATGTCATAAAGTACAAGACCTTTTTCTTTAAGGTCATCAGCAACAATCTGAGTAATGTCCTGAGTCATTTTTTTAATATCTTCATATTGCTTATCTGTCATAACGCCAAGTGCTACAAGAGCATCTTTAATTACAAGTGGGTCACCCTTTGCATCATCTTTAAATGTCATTTCAACATAAGCTGGAAGGTCTGCACCATCTTCAATGTAATCACCATAACGGCGAATGAAGCTACCAACTGCCTTATGACGGCAGATTACTTCAAGGCCTTTTCCGAATACTTTAGCTGGAAGAACTTCCATAGTTGTATCTTCAAGGTTTGCACTTACGTAGTGAGTTTTAATGCCTGCTGCATTAACTTTTTCAAAGAAATAAATTGACATACGAAGGTTAACATCACCTACACCATCAATTGTAAGACCAACTGAATTTTCGCCTGGGTCGAACACGCCGTCTTTGCCTGTGCAATCGTCTTTAAACTTAAGAAGACAGTTGCCGTTATCGAGTTTAAATACGTCCTTTGTTTTGCCTGTGTAAAGTTTTTCCATGGTTATTACTCCTTTTATAAGAAAAATTGATTATGAGTTTAATTTAGACATAACGTCTGCATTTTTTTTAAGAACAACTTCTGCTGCGTCTTTGCGCATTTTATCAAGTTTTGCTGCAAGTTCTTTATCTTCAACAGCAATAATTTGTGCTGCAAGTAAAGCCGCGTTTGCACCACCATTTATGGCAACAGTTGCAACGGGAATTCCAGATGGCATTTGAACTGTTGAAAGAAGAGCATCCATACCATCAAGATATTGAGACGCACAAGGAATACCGATAACAGGAAGTGTTGTGTTTGCAGCAACAGCACCTGCAAGGTGAGCTGCCATACCAGCGGCAGCAATAATAGCGCCATAGCCATTTACTCTTGCGTTAACTGAAAAATCGCGAGCTTGCTCAGGTGTTCTGTGAGCTGAATAAATATTTACTGTATAAGGAATACCTAAATCTTCTAATACAGCAGTTGCCTTTTTGATAATTGGAAGGTCACTGTCGCTTCCCATAACAATTCCAACTTTTTTCATAAATACCTCCTAAAAAACGCAAAAGGGCAGTCCTATACAATCATTTTGTGTTAGGACTGCCCAGACGGTCGGCTTAAGTTTAAACCGTGCTCCATTGTGGTGCTCCACATTATCCGTCAGTCACACGGTAGTTTGATTTTTAACAAAAATATTATAATATATTTTGTTGATTAATGTCAATTAAAGTAGAAAATTCTTGTGACAAAAAATTAACAAAAAACAATAACTTTTTTGTGTATTTTTTTATTTTGCTTTGCTTTCACAATAAAGACAACGATAAACTCGATTTTCTTTGTCTCTTAAAGTAAAAATATGTGGTAATTCTTGCTCAACCGTTGTAATACAACGAGGGTTCTTACACCTAATAACATTTTCTATTCTTTCAGGAACATCAATATTCTGTCTTTTAGCAAGTTTTCCATCTTTAATAATATTAACTGTAACCCCTGGGTCAAGATAACCAAGTGCGTCCATATTAATATCAATTACTTTATCAATTTTAATGATATCTTTTCTACCCATTTTAACGCTCTCAGCATTTTTGATGAGTGCAACCTGACAATCTAGTTCATCAAGACCTAAAAAATTGTAGAGAGTCATCCCGTGACCAGCAGTAATGTGGTCTAAAACGATTCCGTCTTTAATTTGTCCGATAATCATTTACTCTACCTCCAACAATTTCATGATAAGAGCCATTCTTATGAATTTACCATTATTAACCTGTCTAAAATAGCATGCTCTTGGGTCTTTATCAACAGCAACTGAAATTTCATTAACACGTGGAAGTGGATGCATAATGCACAAATCTTCTTTCGCTGTTTCAAGTTTTTGAGGTGTAAGAATATAACTGTCTTTAAGACGAATATAATCCTGCTCGTTAAAAAATCTTTCTCTCTGAACTCTTGTCATATAAAGAATATCAAGTTCAGGCATTGCGTCTTCAAGAGATGTTGTTTCAACATATTCAAGGTTTTTAGCTTCAAGTTCAGTTTGTTTAATATACTCTGGAACTTTTAATTCTTCAGGTGAGATAAGAACAAATTTAACATTTTTATAGCGTGACATTGCACCTATAAGAGAATGAACTGTTCTACCAAATTTAAGGTCGCCACAGAAACCGATTGTGATATTATCAAATCTTCCCTTTTCACGCTGAATTGTAAGCAAATCAGTAAGAGTTTGTGTTGGATGATTGTGTCCACCATCACCTGCGTTAATTACAGGAATATCTGTGTTCATTGCCGCAACCATTGGTGCACCCTCTTTTGGATGGCGCATTGCTATAATATCAGCATAGTAGCCAACAGTACGGATTGTATCAGCTACGCTCTCGCCTTTTGCTGACGATGAACTCTGTGCTTCTGAGAAACCAAGAACATTACCACCTAAACTGAACATTGCAGATTCAAAACTGAGTCTTGTTCTTGTTGATGGTTCAAAGAAAAGAGTTGCAAGAATTTTGCCCTTACACTTTTCGCTATATTTTGCAGGATTGTCAATTATATCATTTGCTACAGTTATAAGTTTATTTATCTCATCAACTGTAAGCTCTTGAATATCAATAAGACTTCTCATAATTATCTTCCTTATTATTTAGCACCATTTACTTCAAGGTACTTTTTAATTCTATCAACATTTTCACGATTAGCTTCGTCTTCTTCAAGATACTCAATAATATCATAAACATCAACTACTGAATATACAGGAAAACCGAACTGTTCTTCGATTTCTTGCATTGCACCCTTGTCAGACTGACCTTTTTCTTTACGGTCAACCATAATGAAAGTTGCGATTACTTTTGTATCTTCAAGGTTTTTAAGAATTTCCATAGATTCACGAATAGCAGTACCTGCAGTAATTACATCTTCAATGATAACAATTTCTTCGCCTGCTTCAGGGATATAACCAACGAATGTGCCACCTTCACCATGGTCTTTTACTTCTTTACGATTAAAGAAGAATGGAACATCAAGACCACTTTTTGAAAGAGCAACAGCTGCTGAAATTGATAAAGAAATACCTTTATAAGCAGGTCCGTAAAGCACAGCTTTCTTTTCGCCAAGTTTATCAAAATAAGCCTTTGCATAAAATTCACCCATTTTGGTAATCTGGTCACCTGTCTTAATCATACCAGCATTTACAAAATAAGGGATTTTTCTACCGCTTTTAGCTGTAAAATCGCCAAATTTAAGTACACCAGCACTCTCTAAAAATTGTATAAACTCTCTTTTATAAGCTTCCATTTTTAACTCTCCTTATCCTACAAATTCTGCAACACATCGCTTGTATGCAGCTACAGGGTCAGCTGCAGCTGTGATAGGTCTGCCAACTACAATATAGTCAGAACCTGCTTCTTTTGCTTTTTCAGGTGTCATTACACGAACCTGGTCACCAATATCGCCATCAGCAAAACGAATACCAGGTGTTACTGTAACAAAATCTTTACCGCATCTGTTGTGGACTTTATCTGCTTCAAGTGGTGAACAAACAACACCATCAAGACCTGCAATTTTCGCATTATGTGCATAATGCATAACAACTTCATCAATTGGTTCTTTGATGAGCAAATCTCTTTCCATTACTTCTTGACTAGTTGAAGTTAACTGTGTAACAGCAATAAGAATTGGTCTTGTACCATCAGGTCTTGTGAGCCCTTCAAGAGCACCTTCCATCATTGGAATTGCACCACCAGCGTGAAGATTTGTCATATCAACATCAAGATTTGAAAGAACTGCCATTGATTTTTTTACTGTGTTTGGAATATCATGAAGTTTAAGGTCAAGGAAAATCTTGTGACCTCTTGCTTTGATTTCTTTTACAATTGATGGACCTTCTGCATAATAAAGTTCCATACCAATTTTTACAAATGGTTTTACATCTGTGAATTTATCAAGAAATGCCATTACATCAGCTTTACTTGAAAAGTCACAAGCAATAATTACGTCCTTACCCATTAGTGTGCGCCTCCTATAATTTCATTAATATCTTTAATATTAAGTTTTTCAAGTTCTTTTGGCAAGTCTTCAATAATAGTCTTGCAAGCATAAGGGTCAACTAAGTTTGCAGCGCCAACCTGAACAGCAGTTGCACCTGCCATCATAAGTTCAATTACATCTTTTGCGGTTGAAATACCGCCCATACCGATAATAGGGATTTTAACTGCATCATATACCTGATAAACCATTCTAACTGCAACAGGGAATATTGCAGAGCCTGAAAATCCACCCATTTTATTTGCAATAACAGGTTGACGACGATTGATATCAATTCTCATTCCAAGCAAAGTGTTAATCAAACTAATACCATCAGCACCTGCCGATTCAGCAGCTTTTGCAATTGAAACAATATCAGTTACATTTGGTGAAAGCTTAATGATAATCGGTTTTGTTGTAACTGATTTAACGGCTTTAACAACTTTTTCGACTGCAGCAGGCTCTGTTCCAAAACTCATGCCACCATTGTGAACATTGGGACAGGATACGTTTACTTCAATCCAACCAACTTGTTCACATGCGTTGATTTTTTCACAAGTATAAGCGTACTCTTCAACAGAAAAACCACTCACATTTGCCATTACAGGTTTATTGAAAACTTTTGCAAGCTTAGGTAACTCTTCACTGATAACTTTATCAACGCCCGGATTTTGAAGACCAACTGAATTAATCATACCTGCATTACATTCTGCAATTCTTGGTGTTGGGTTACCAAATCTTGGGTCTTTTGTTGTGCCCTTAAATGAGAATGTACCAAGAATATTTATATCATAAAGGTCTGCGAATTCATAACCAAAACCATAAGTACCACTAGCTGGAATAATTGGATTATCAATTTCTATACCGAGAAGATTTACTTTTGTGTTTACCATATTATCTCCTCCCTTGTAAGTACTGGACCGTCTTTACAGATTCTCTTATTACCATATTTCGTCTTGCAAGAACAACCCATACATGCACCAAATCCACAACCCATTCTTTCTTCAAAACTATATTGGCCACTTGTTGTAGCAGTTGATTCAATAGCTTTAAACATTGGCATTGGACCACAAGTGAAGAAATATAAGTAATCTGTTTCCTTAAGTGCATCTGTTACGAAACCTTTAATGCCATAAGAACCATCAACTGTTGTTACTTTTACATCAGCACCAAGTTTTTTGAACTCATCTTCATAGAAAATTTCGTCTTGTTTATTAAAACCAAGAATAACAGTAACTTTTTTGCCTTCAGCAATAAGTTTTTTACAAAGATTGTACATTGGTGGAACACCAACGCCACCACCGATAAGTACAGGCTTGTCCAAGGCTTTTGAAGTATCAAAACCATTACCAAGACCACAAAGAACATCAAGTTTTTCGCCTGAGTTCATTTTGCTCATTACTTCTGTGCCACTGCCTACAACTTTATAAATGATTGTAATTGAAGTGTCATCATAATCACAGATTGAAATAGGTCTGCGAAGATAAAAACCATCAAGTTTAATATTTATAAACTGACCAGGTGCAGTAATTGAAGTTGTATCACCAATTAACACCATTTCAAAAATACTATCGGTCAGTTTATTGTTGGATTTAATCTCATAAAATCCCTGATACATTATTTATCCTCCCAAACAACGTTTCCGTTGCAAAATGTCATTTTACATTTACCGTAAACTTCCATTCCTTCAAATGGAGAGCTCTTACCCTTAGATAAGAAGTCATCAGGATTTACGATATATTTATCATTCAAATCAAAAACGGTTAACTCAGCTTTTTCTCCGACTTGAATTTTGCTACCTATATTAAATCTCTTATTTGCATTCGTTGACAACAACTCAACGAGTTTTTCGAGAGTAATAATGTTTGGTTTGACAAAATATGTGTACATTATTGGAAAAGCTGTTTCGATTCCAACTACACCCATATTACTTTTTTCAAGACCTTTAGATTTTTCTTCTGCACTATGTGGTGCATGGTCAGTTGCAATCATATCAATTGTACCATCAAGAACACCTTGAATTAATGCTTCCTTATCACTTTCATCACGCAGTGGTGGATTCATTTTAAATCTTCCATGTTCTTGTAGATTCTTATCCGACAATACAAGATAATGTGGACCAGTTTCACAAGTGATATCAACACCATCTTTTTTAGCCTTTCGGATTAATTCAACACTTTCTTTAGTTGAAATATGACAAACATGATATGAGCAACCCGTTTGTTTAGCAAGCTCGATATCACGCTCAATTTGCTTCCATTCGCTTTCTGAACAGATTCCTTTGTGACCATTTTCTTCAGCATATTTACCTTTATGAATATAACCACCTTTGAGTAAATCATTAACTTCACAGTGAGCAACAATCATTTTGTTGTGTTCCTTTGATATTTTCATAGCATTGAGCATCATTTCTTCACTCTGAACTCCCCTACCATCATCGGAATATGCTATACACATATCTTTCATTTCTACAAGGTCTGAAAGTTTTTCGCCCATTTGACCAACAGTAATTGATGCATAAGGATAGACATTGATTACAGCATCTTTATTTATAATATCAATTTGTTCTTGCAAATGCTCAACTGAATCAGGTACAGGGTTCAAGTTTGGCATTGAGCAGACAGAAGTATATCCACCACGAGCAGATGCCATTGTTCCTGATTTAATTGTCTCTTTATAAGAAAAACCCGGCTCACGCAGATGCACATGAACATCTGTAAAACCGGGAAATACACAACAATTTTCAAAATCATACACAACATCAGCACAGTCGCATGCTAATGAATTAGAAATTTCGGCAATAATTCCGTTATTAATTAAAATGTCTTTTCTAGTAAATTGTGAATCGTAAAAAACTGTTGCATTTTTAATTAACTGTTTCATTTTATCACCTATATAAAAACCGAAATTTCGTTCCATAAAATAATAACATATTTATATGTTGTATGTCAATAAAATCCAAGCACAATATATGTAAAAAAAGTGGAGTATTTCTACCCCACTTTTTGTTTAAATTAATAATTTTCTGCTTTAACCATGAAATATGCCTTTGGGTGTGCACAAACAGGACAGATTTCAGGTGCAGCTTTACCAATGTGAACATGGCCACAGTTAGAGCAAATCCACATCATATCGCCATCACGAGAGAATACAAGACCACCTTCAATATTCTCAAGGAGTTTCTTATATCTTTCTTCATGGTCCTTTTCAATTTTTGCTACCATTTCAAAAAGTGATGCAATATGGTCAAATCCTTCTTCTTTTGCTACCTTTGCAAATTCTGCATACATCTCTGTCCATTCATAGTTTTCACCAGCAGCAGCATCTTTAAGGTTTTCAACTGTTGAAGGTACACCACCGTCGTGAAGAAGTTTAAACCAAATTTTTGCGTGTTCTTTTTCGTTATTTGCAGTTTCTTCAAAAATTTGTGCTATCTGAACATATCCATCTTTTTTAGCTTTAGATGCATAATAAGTGTATTTGTTTCTTGCTTGTGACTCACCTGCAAATGCAGTCATGAGATTAGCTTCTGTTCTTGAACCTTTAAGTTCCATTAAAATCACTCCTTAATTTTTATAATATTATTCTACCATATTTTTCAAAAAATACAACAATAGTAGAAAAAATTTTTAAAATATGTTATAATACTTTTGAGGTGGAAAATATGGGAAGAATATTTATTGAACCAATTGGTTACATACAAAATGATTATAAGGAAAAATTTGGTATTCCACGACAAAGTGGACTTACTGAAAATGTAGTTTCAAAAATTACTTTTGAAGAAGATTATCAAGACCCGGATTTCTTTAGAGAAATTGAAAAATTCACTCACTTATGGTTAATTTGGTATTTTTCTGAAGTAAATAAAAAAGAAATTAAACCGACTGTAAGACCACCAAAGCTTGGCGGAAATAAGCGCGTAGGCGTTTTTGCGTCTCGCTCACCATTCAGACCAAACAGAATTGGAATATCATGTGTAAAATTAATTCAAACAGAGTTTAACTACAAAGAAGGCAAATCAATATTTGTTTCAGGCGCAGACTTAATGGACGGAACTCCTATTATTGATATCAAACCATATTTACCATATACAGACAGCAGACCTGAAGCATCAAATGGCTTTGCGTTAGATGACATGAATGGTTTACTTGAAGTTAAATGTAGCGATGAGATTTTAAGCAAAATACCGTTTGATTTGGTAGATGGCTTATTTGAAACTTTAAGACACGACCCAAGACCTTCTTACCAAAATGATTGCGAACGAGTTTATGGTATGAGTTTTGGCGATATGCAAGTGAAATTTAAAGTTAACGATAAAGAACTTACAATAATAGATATTACATAAAGAAAAAGCCACGCGTTTTGCGTGGCTTTTTTCTTATAAATTTATCTTTTTATCCTTAAAATAGTATTCTTTATCATGGTCGTTGATTTCACGCAATACTCTGCAAGGGTTGCCAACAGCAACAACATTTGCAGGAATATCCTTTGTAACAACACTACCAGCACCAATAACGGTATTATCGCCGATAGTAACACCGGGCAACACAATTACCCCTGCACCAAGCCAACAGTTTTTACCTATATGTACAGGCATATTATACTGATATGCAAGCGGACGAAGTTCTGGCAAAATTGGATGTCCCGCTGTTGCTAATACAACATTTGGACCGAGCATTGTATAATCACCAACATAGATATGGGTATCATCAACAAGTGTCAAATTAAAATTAGCATAAACACCTTTACCAAAATGCACATGCTTTCCACCCCAATTTGCATGAAGTGGAGGTTCAATATAACAATCCTCACCTATTTCTGCAAACATATCCTTTAACATGATTGCTCGTTTCTCTTGTTCGAGTGGTCTGCTTGCATTGAAATCATACAACTTTTCTACAAATGTCAGTTGCTCTGCAACTAAATCTTTATCAGCAGAAAGATACAAGTCTCCGCTATGCATTTTTTCACGAATATTCATAATAAACTCCTTATTTAATACTAAAGTTTTCGCAATCAATTATTTTCTTAAACTTTCGATATGTTTTATCTCGTGGTTTTACATTAATATTTTCTAAAACTATATCTTTCGCATGTCTTACAAATATTCCGTATGCATTTATGTTTCTGAAACGATTGCATTCGGGGTATTCTTTTTCTTGTTCAGGAATTTTAAATCTAAAATCAATGTAATCCTTTCCATCAGCATATTTAATATCAAAATTTTCAAGTTTAACATCTTTGATTTTTTGATTAGGAATACCCATAATCATTGCTGGTATTTCAACATTTTTTGCGGTGATATTTTTTATGTTAATGTTTTGAATTTGGCCTTTACTGTCAAGTTCAGGCTTTTTATCACCATTTCGGTTGCACAGTCTTATAAACAAAGGGCAAGCCATTGAATCCATTTCAATATTTGAAATATTTATATTGCTTACTCTTGCACCATCACATGATTCTATTGAGATTCCGCTAACACCTGCAGGGTAAATATCATTAAGATAAAATTTGCAATTCTCAACTGTAACATCACTTATATTTAATGAAGTTTCTGTTCCAATTTTAAATGCATTAGTGCAAGAAACCACTTCACAATCGTGAACATAGATATTACTCATACCGCGCTTGCTAGCAACATCAAGATTGTTTTTAATTCTTAATCCGTCATCACCTGAAGTTGACACACTCATATTATTTTTAAGCACAATTCCATCATCAGCAGTTGAAACAAAGCAATTCTTGATAACAACATTTGAAGAACCGCAAATATCGATGCCATCAGTATTTGCAATATGACGATTATTGTCTATTACTATGTTTGAAATGTTAACATCATTAGAAGAATTAACATTTACAGTCCACATTGCAGAATTTTCAAGTATTAGATTGTATAGTTTAATACTGTTGCAATTTTTCAAGAATAATAGGTATCCATATTTGCTCTTGTGTGGAAAACGAATTCTTTTTCTATATTCTTGTCGCAAGTCCCAAACATCAAGTGTTTTGTTAAACGGTTCAGTCTTTGGTGGTAAGTGTGGTGCTAAAGAAAAGTGATTGCCTTCACCACAAATTTTACCAGGACCAACAATAGCGATGTTTTCACAAGAGTCAGCAAAAATCAAAGCATTTTCTGTAAAATCATCAGCATTATGAGATGCAATAATTGAAGAATCTTTTTCGATATACAAAACAACATTGCTTTTTAAATAAACAGTTCCACTTGTATAATCTCCACCATCAATTACAACAATTCCCCCACCGTTTTTACTGCAATTTTCAATTGCAGTATTTATAGATTGAGCATTGTTTATTGTTGTTTCGTTTGGAATTGCACCAAAATCACGAACAAATACAGCTTTATCTAACGGAAGAGTCAAACTTTCATTGATATATTTTGAAAACGGAATATCTTTATAAAAATCTCCATCAAAAACTTCTGTAAAAACTTCGCCAAAATATATTTTAAAATCTTTTTGAAGTTTTGGGAAAAACGAACCCAAATGATTAAATAATCGAGACATAGAATCACCTCTGTTGATATTCTAGCATAAAAATTATCAAATTTAAAGGCAATATCAAGTATTTTTTGATGTTAAGTTCATATTCTATTATGAACTAATATTTTTGAGGTGATTTTATGTGTGGTATTGCAGGTGAAGTTTCATTTTCAGGCTCTTTAATAAAGAATAAAGACTCATTTTTAAAAATGCAAAAAGTATTAGAACCCCGCGGCCCTGACCAAAACGGTATATTTATCAAAGATAATGTAGCACTAATACATTCAAGACTTTGTGTTATCGATATAGAAAACGGAATACAACCAATGAGCGCAAAATATGGTGAAAAAGAATATACACTTATATATAATGGTGAGTTATACAATACAGATGAAATTAGAAATGAACTAATTGGTCTCGGACACAAATTTTTAGGTCATTCAGATACAGAGGTAATATTAAAATCTTATATTCAATGGCAAGAAAATTGCTTAGAAAAGTTTAATGGTATTTTTGCGTTTGCTATTTGGGATGATTACAAACAACATCTATTTTTTGCTCGTGACAGAATCGGTGTAAAACCATTATTTTATACAATTAAAAATAATTCTTTTATCTTTGGTTCTGAAATCAAAGCATTGCTTGAACACAAGTATGTTGAGGCTGAAATTGATGAAAATTCAATAGCAGAAATTATGTTTATTGGACCCGGAAGAACACCGGGATGCGGAGTTATTAAAGGAATTAATGAAGTTAAACCTGCGTGCTGTGGATATTACTCTAAAAGTGGAATAAAAATCAGAAAATACTGGACTTTAAAAGACAAAGAGCATAAAGATAATTTTGCTCAAACTGTTGAGAAAGTTCGAGAGCTTGTAACAGATGCTATTACCAGGCAATTAGTTTCTGATGTACCTGTTGGCACCTTTCTTTCAGGTGGTCTTGATTCAAGCATTATCTCATCAGTTGCAAATTCATATTTTAAAGCACGAAACAAGCAGTTAAAAACCTTTTCTGTTACTTATGAAAATAATGATAAATATTTTAAGACTAGTAAATTTCAGCCTAACAGTGATACGGAATATATTAAGAAGATGGTTGACTATCTTGGTTGTGAACACCATTTGATTACTTTAAATAACAAGGACCTTGCTAATGCTTTATATATGGCAGTAGATGCTCGCGATTTACCCGGAATGAGTGATGTTGATTCATCTTTGCTCTTATTTTGTAAAGAGATTAAAAAACATTGCACGGTGGCATTATCAGGTGAATGTGCAGACGAAATATTTGGTGGATATCCTTGGTATCGTGACAAGGATATCAGAGCAATTAATGGTTTCCCTTGGGCACAATCAACTGGATATAGAAAATCATTTTTAAAAGATGATATAAAAATACCTAATGCTGAAAATTATGTTTATTCTAGATATAAAGATACACTTATAAACACATCAAAAATTAGTGGTTTATCCCCTCTTGAATCAAGAATGAAAGAAATGATGAAATTAAATTTAGATTGGTTTATGCAAACCCTTCTCGATAGAAAAGACAGAATGAGTATGCATAATGCGTTAGAAGTCCGAGTTCCTTTTTGTGATTACAGAATTGCTGAATATCTCTATTCTGTACCTTGGGAATATAAAGACTATAAATCATACGAAAAAGGTCTTTTGCGTGAAGCAATGCAAGATATATTACCTAATGAAGTTCTTTGGAGAAAGAAGAGTCCATATCCTAAAACACATAACCCTGAATACTTGAAAATAGTATCTGATATGTTAATGGAAATAATTGAAAATCCAACATCTAAAATTTTTGAATTCATAAAAAAAGAAGAATTGCTCAAACTATTGAATACAGACAGAAACGAGCCGTGGTATGGACAGTTAATGACAACACCACAAACAATTGCATATTTTGTTCAAATTAATTATTGGCTCGAAAAATACAAAATTTCAATAGTTTAGCGGGGTAAAAATGAAAAATACGGATTTAAAAAAGGTTGCTTTAGTTGGTACGGGCTTTGTTGGTATGAGTTTTGCTTATGCACTTATGAATAGTGGAGAATGTGACCAGCTAGTTCTAATCGATATAAATAAGACAAAAGCTCACGGCGAAGCTATGGATATGAATCATGGATTAGCATTTGCCAAAAGAAATATGTTAATATTTGATGGTGAATATTGTGATTGTCATGATGCGGATATAGTAGTAATTGCTGCAGGCGTAAATCAAAAAGACGGCGAAGGAAGAATTGCACTTTTACAAAGAAATTATGAGGTATTCAAAACAATTATTGACCCCATTATAAAAAGTGGTTTTGAAGGTATATTTTTGGTCGCAACTAATCCAGTTGATATTATGACAAAGATTACTCTTGACCTATCAGGCTTTGATAAGAAAAAAGTTATTGGAAGCGGCACAACACTTGATACAGCAAGACTTCGTTATTTGCTTGGAGATTATTTCAGCATTGACCCTAGAAATGTGCATGCTTATGTTATTGGTGAACATGGTGACAGCGAGATTATTCCTTGGTCACAAGCATATATTACAACTAAAAGTGTTTTTGATGTTGTAGAACATTCAAAAGGAAAATTCACTATCGAAGATTTAAATAAAATAAGCAGAAATGTAACTAGTGCAGCACAAGAGATTATTAAAGCAAAAGGTGCAACTTATTACGGAATTGGTATGTCACTTGTGAGAATTGTCAGGGCAATTTTTGGCGATGAAAAAAGTGCGTTAACTGTTTCGGTAATGCTTAATGGTCACTATGGAATTAATAATGTTTATGCGGGGTTGCCTGCAATAATTGGGCGTAATGGCATTGAAGATATTATAGTTCTTGATTTAAAAAACGATGAAAAAGAAAAGTTCATGAAATCATGTTTATTTTTAAAAGAAACAGCTAGTAAAATAAAAGAAGAGCACATCTTTTGATGTGCTCTTTTAAATATTTTTGCTATCTAATCTTCTGATTTTCTCCCTTATTTCGTCTTTAAAGATAAATCTATATCCATTTTCTTCTAACAATTTATCATTTTTCAAAAGTTTTCCAAGTCCTTTTACTTTTGCAAGAGTTGGTTCATCAACAACTTCACAACGAATATTAGTTTCTTCTTCAAGTCTTTGTGCTATATCAAAAATTAATGAACCTCCGCCACAAATACATATTCCATGGTCTGCAGCATCAGCTAACAATTCTGGCGGTATATTCTGCATAGCATCATTTATTTCGCTGACAAGAAGTGAAATTTGTTCATCTACATAAGGATAAACTTCATTGGATGTTATTTCAAATGAAATTGGCATTTCATCAAGATTGCTTTTTCCTGATATAAATAAAGCAGTTTCGCAATCACGACTAATTGCAGATGTGATTTTATTTTTAATTTCACGAATTGTATGTGGTCCAACTAAAATATCTCTATCTCTTTTAAGATGTCGTTCAACAGCGCAGTCAATATCATAACTACCACGATTAATAGTTCCTGCACCTGCAAGACTACCCATTGAAATGATTGCAAACTCAGTAACATGATGCCCAATATCAAGCACCATTCGTCCGCCAATTTTTTCAGCGTCAACATTACACCCAAAAGCAGAAGCTAAAATACCTTCAACTAAACAAACGCGACCAGCACCAGCCAAAGTTACTGCATCCAGAAAGGTTTTCTTTTCAAAGCTCGTTGCATTAGAAGATAAACATATCATAACATTAGGCTTATAAACTCTGTTACCGCACACAGCCTCTAAATAAAACCTAAGCATTTTTTCAGCTAAAACGAAGTCGGAAATGACACCGTTTTGGATTACTTGCACTATCTCAATTTCTTCTCCACATCTGCCTAACATATCATCGGCTGCTTTACCAAAAGCAATGGGTTGACGAGTATCAATTGAAATAGCAGCAATTGACGGCTCATTAACAACTATACCTTTATTTTCAGCATAAATTTTAATTGATGATGAACCAAAATCAATACCAATTTTCATTCCTTTCACGGTATCACCTCCTAAATATAATTAGATAAATTATTTCTTTTTGAACTGTTGTTTCAATCTTAAATCTTTTGATAGAATAGTTTTTCTTAAGCGAATACTTGTTGGTGTAACTTCCATGAGTTCGTCGTCTTTTATAAATTCCATTGATTGTTCAAGGCTTAATACAGTATGTGGTATAAGTCTTAAGGCATCGTCTGAACCCGAAGCACGAGTATTTGTCAAATGCTTTGATTTACAAATATTGCAAGTTAAGTCTTCATTTTTTGAACATTCGCCAACAATCATGCCCTCATATACTGGCACACCAGGTCCTATAAATAATCTTCCTCTATCCTGTGTATTAAAAAGACCATAAGCTGTGCTTTCGCCTGATTCGTGAGCAACAATTGAACCTCTTTCGCGTGTTTCAATATCGCCTTTATAAGGTTCATAGCCCGCAAAAAGGTTGTTCATTATACCATTACCGTTTGTATCAGTCATAAACTCTGAACGATAGCCAATGAGACCACGTGCAGGGATTTTAAACTCAAGATGAGTTGAACCACCATCACGAGTGCCCATATTTTCAAGTTCGCCACGGCGAGAACCAATTTTCATCATTACAGCACCAACATATTCTTCAGGTACTTCAACAATTAAAAGTTCTATTGGCTCTAAAAGCTCACCATTTTCAAACTTAGTAATAACTTTTGGTCTTGAAACCTGAAATTCATATCCTTGACGGCGCATCGTCTCAATAAGAATTGACAAGTGTAATTCACCACGACCCGATACCTTGAAAGTATCTGTTGATTCGGTTTCTTCAACGCGCATACTTACATTGGTTTCAACTTCTTTAAATAATCTGTCACGAAGGTTTCGCGATGTAACAAATTTACCTTCTTTACCAGCAAAAGGACTATCATTAACAATAAAGTTCATTGAAATTGTTGGTTCATCAATTTTGATGAATGGTAATGGCTCGATGCAATCAGGTGAGCAAATTGTTTCACCAATATTAAGTCCTGTAATACCTGAAACGCATATAATATCACCAACAGAAGCGGTTTCAACCTCAATACGCTTCAAACCGTCGAACTGATAGAGACGAGAAATCTTAACATTTTCTTGTGTACCATCAGCCTTACATAAAACTACATTGTCATTTCGATTAATTCTACCGCGTTCAACTCTACCAATGCCTATTCTACCTATATAATCATCATAATCAAGGCTAGAAAATAATACTTGTAAAGGAGCATCTACATCACCTTCTGGCGCTTCAATGTTTTCTATAATAGCATCAAATAAAGGTCGCATATCACCACTTCTTGCGTTTTGGTCTGCAGATGCATATCCATCACGACCAGATGCATAAATAACAGGAAATTCTAACTGGTCATCGTTAGCGCCCAATTCAATAAACAAATCAAGCACTTCATCGATTACTTCAGCGGGACGAGCACCAGGTCTATCAATTTTATTAACAACAACGACAACTTTCTTTTCAAGGCCAAGAGCCTTCTTCAAAACAAATCTTGTTTGTGGCATACATCCTTCAAAAGCGTCAACAAGCAACAACACACCATCAACCATCATAAGAATTCGTTCAACTTCGCCACCAAAGTCAGCGTGTCCAGGTGTATCAACTATATTGATTTTAATATCGTTATATTGTACAGATGTGTTTTTTGAAAGAATTGTAATTCCGCGCTCTCTTTCAAGGTCATTAGAGTCCATAACTCTGTCTTGCACTTGCTCATTTTGTCTAAAAATACCGCTCTGTTTTAAAAGTTCATCAACCAATGTTGTTTTACCATGATCAACGTGAGCAATAATTGCTATATTTCTAACATCTTCTCTTATTTTCAAATAATTCACCTTCAAAATTTAATTCAGCTATTTATTTTATCACTTAAAAAGCTTTTCTGCAAGGTACAAATCACATAAAATACACTTTTATATCTTTACAAAACAGTAAAAATAGTCTAAAATTTATTGTAATTTTATTGGGGTGATTTTATGAGTGCTATAACTAATATTAAGATTATATCTTCTCTAGAAAAATTGTATTTTAATGATAATATACCTAACACAACACTTAAATGTTTTTCAATGCTTAAAAACGAGAAAAAATCATTTCAAATCGCCATTGAATGTAATGATAATATAAGTATAAATTGTGCTATAAAAACAAGTTTAAATAGCTTTAAGCTCTATAAGGTAACAGATATAAAATCTGATTTTCCAATGGCAAAAGGTGCAGATAATTATTTTCGCTTTAGCGACAACGATTATTACCCCGATTTGTTAATACCTATAAACAATGATTTTGAGTTAAATAAAGGTATTAATTCCATTTGGGTTGAAATTGATGCAAATCAAAATTATGTTGGTAATCATTATTTCACCATAAATATTGAAGATTTTTGTGAAGAATTAACCGTTGAAATAATAGATGCAGAATTGGATTTTTCTGATTTTGTTTATACAAACTGGTTTCACACAGATTGCTTAATGTCTTATTATGGCTTTGAAGCATTTTCTGATGAATATTGGCGTGTTACGGAAAACTTTTTAAAAACAGCTTGTAAATATGGAATGAATTGTGTTTTAACACCAATATTCACTCCCCCACTTGATACAGAAATTGGAAAAGAAAGACCAACAGTACAATTAGTTGATGTAACATTAAACGATGGAAAATATTCATTTAATTTTGATAAATTAACAAAATGGATTGATATGTCAAAAAAATGTGGTATTACCCATTTTGAAATGGCTCATTTCTTTACACAATGGGGAGCAAAACACCCACCAAAAATCATGGCAACTGTTGATGGTGAATATAAAAAGATTTTTGGTTGGGAAACAAAATCGGCTTCAAAAGAATATAAAAGATTTTTAACGGAGTTTTCTGTTAAATTAAAAAAATATTTTGAAGAAAACAATTTAAAAGACAGAGTTTTGATTCATGTTAGCGATGAGCCAAACTTTGGGATGATTCGCTCTTATTCTAAAGCCTCAAAACTTATCCACAAACTATTTAAAGGCTATAAAATTGTTGACGCCTTGTCAGATGTATGGTTTTATAGATTGAGAATTGTATCTAATCCAATTCCATCTAATGACCATATTGATAAGTTTCTTAGCAAAAGCAATGACTTATGGACATATTATTGCAGTGCGCAAATTAAAAAATATGTTTCAAATAGATTCTTTTGTAACGATTCTATAAGAACCCGCGTAATTGGCTATCAAATGTATAAATATGATATTAAAGGCTTTTTGCATTGGGGGTATAATTCCTATTACAGCCAACTTTCAAAAGGCTTAATTGACCCATTTACGGTAACAGATGCAGGAAAAGCATTTCCGTCAGGTGATAGCTTTGTTGTTTACCCCGACAAAGACGGAACACCTTTACAATCAATTAGACTTAAAGTGTTTTATGATGCATTACAAGATATGGCTGCGTTAAAAACACTTGAAAAGTTGACTAATAAAGAAAAATGTCTTAATATTATAGAAGAAAACAGAAAATATTCAATTACATTTTCTGAATATCCACATTCAAACGAGTGGTTACTGGATACTCGTGAAAAAATCAACTTAGAAATTAAAGCAAATTAATAATGGTGAAAATATGAAAGCAATATTTAAAGCAATTAAAAATTTCATAATTGAAACCGATAAGATTTTGTTACTGTTGTGTATGCTCACCTCTGCATTTGGGTGTACAAGTGTTATGACTGCTACATTGCAGAATGCACCTGATGGTTCAAGATTCAGCCGTGACTTTATTGTTATGGTTGCCGCTGTTGCAGCGGGACTTATAATAGCAATAATAATTTCATTAATTGACTATGAGTTCATAATGAAACTCTGGCCGTTAATAGCGATATTCTGTATCGGTATTATGTTAATTACTCTAAAATTTGGTATCGGCCCTCCTGAAAGACCTGATGCACGAACCTGGTTGAAACTTGGCGCAACGGGGATTTTTTTTCAGCCGTCAGAAATAGTTAAAATCGGTTTTATTATTACATTTGGTGTTCATCTTGAAAAAGTAAAAAATAACATAAATAACATTCTTACAGTTTTGTTGTTATGTATTCATGCGATAATTCCAATTGGACTTGTTATTGTTTCAGGTGACTTGGGTTCTGCACTTGTATTTATGATTATTACTGTAGTTATGCTCTATGTTGCAGGGCTTCATTGGGGTTATTTTCTTGGTGGCGGACTTTTAGTTGTCGCATCATTACCTTTAATTTGGATGTTCTTATTAGGTAATATTCAGAAACAAAGATTTTTGGCACTTGCCTATCCTGAACTTTACCCTGATATTATCTATCAGCAAGAACGTGGCATGGCAGCTATCAAAGGTGGCGGAATTACAGGACAAGGCTTATTTAATGGTATTTACACACAAACTATAAATGGTATTCCTGAAGGTGAAAATGATATGATTTTCACCGTTATTGGTGAAGAACTCGGTTTTGTTGGTTGTGTTGTAGCTTTGTTATTATTGACTGCAATTACAATTAGAATTGCTAGAACAGGCAAACACGATAAAATTGGTGATACAAAAGTTATGTGCTATGGTGTTGCAGGTATGATTGCGGGACAAGTTATTATCAATGTTGGAATGTGTTTGATGTTACTTCCCGTTATTGGTATCACCCTACCCTTCTTTAGTGCCGGTGGTTCTTCAAACCTTTGTATTTATTTCTCAATCGGTCTTATAATGAGTTTTTATCGATATAACCAACAACGCGAAATGATAAATGTTAACTTTTCAAATATTACTAATCCGTTTATGGATATATAAAATAAAGGACTCTATGAAATATTTTATTTATGAATATCAAAGAAAAGGTACATGTTATCTCGAGTTCTATAAAGGTAAATGGGATAACAAAACTTTTTGGAAAAAAGACTCAATTTTAATAGACAGTGATGTTTTGCTTGACTGCAAAGATTTTATTGATTCTATTTTAGAGATAATTCCAACATTTGACCCTTTTGGTGTAACAGAAATCTCATATGATGCTTGGAAGAAAATTGGAAAAATTATATTAGAAAAAAATACTCAATCTCAAGAAATTTTTTGTGAAGCCGATAAATTGTTAAAAAATGCTTTTGCCATACATGATTGCATTACAATACTAGGGGTATAGAAAAAAGAGGTCATTTGACCTCTTTTTTTACGCCTTTTTAACGGCACCCATATTAGCCATAATCTTTTTAGTTCCAACTTTTTCAAAGGCAATTTCCATAAGCACATCATTGCCCATTGGTTTAAGAGAAACAATCATGCCCTTACCAAAAACTCTATGCACAACCTGTTCACCAACCATAAACTTTTCAGTCGATTTTTGTGTTGAATTTGATAATCCAAATCCACGGTTAATTGGTTTATTTGGTTGTGTTGCAACGGGTTTATTAACCGGTTTCTGTGGTTTAACAAGGTATTCACAACACTCATCTGGCAATTCTTTTAAGAAGCGTGAAGGTTGATTATATCTTGTTGAGCCAAAAATCATTCTTGAACGAGTATTCAATAAATAAAGAATTTTCTTTGCTCTTGTTATTCCAACATAAGCAAGACGTCTTTCTTCTTCAATTTCACCAGGCTCATATATTGATTGCATTCCAGGGAATACACCTTCTTCAAGGCCAGGTATAAATACAACTGGAAATTCAAGTCCCTTTGATGAGTGTAAAGTCATCATTACAACCGCATCAGTATCAGCATTATAGTTATCAATATCCGTCATCAAAGCAACATCTTCAAGGAAGTCAGATAAATCAGAATCAGGATTTTCTTCTTTAAATCTAATCAAGTTTGAATTCAACTCATCAATATTTTGAACTCTCTCTTCATAATGCTCTTTATCAGCCATTAAAGATGCCTTATAGCCTGTTTCATCAAGCAAAGACAAAAATACTGAAGACGGTGATTCGCGCTCAGCAAGTTCTGAAAAACTCTCTATAAGGTTAACAAACTCAATAAGTTTTTGTGAACTTCTTTTAAGTTTTTCATATTCGTCAGCAGTTTTAAGTACTTGGAATAATGATACACCCAAACCATCAGCGATTTCTTTAGCGGTAGCAATTGTTGTAGCACCGATTCCCCTTTTTGGTGTGTTTATTATGCGCTCAAGACGAACATTATCATCAGGATTTGAAATAACAGAAAGATATGCCAAACAATCTTTGATTTCCATTCTGTCATAGAACTTATGACCGCCGATAATTCTATATGGAATACCACTTTTAACAAACAATCTTTCAATTGAGCTTGACATTGAATTCATTCTGTAAAGAATTGCAAAATCGCTGAATTTAGCACTGTCACCATTTTTACTCATTATGCTCATAATTTCATCAGCAATATATTTACTTTCGGCGTATTCATCATTCAATGTATTAATTTTGATTTTTTCACCAGCACCATTTGAAGTCCAGAGGTTTTTACCTTTTCTCTGCTCATTGTGAGCAATAACTGCATTGGCACCATCAAGAATATTCTGTGTTGAACGATAATTCTGCTCCAATCTTATAACTGTCGCATTAGAAAAGTTCTTTTCAAAACTTAAAATATTTTCAATTGTTGCACCACGGAATTTATAAATACTTTGGTCATCATCACCAACAACACAAATGTTATTATAACCACCTGATAAAAGTTTTGTTAGCATGAATTGCGCGTGGTTTGTGTCCTGATATTCATCGACTAAAACATATTTAAACTTGTTTTGATAATATTCCCTGATTTGTGGGTTTTCTTCTAACAACTTAACGGTATTAAAGATAATATCATCAAAATCCATTGCATCAGCATTTTTCAATAATGATTGATATTTCTTGTAGCACTCACCTATTTGTTTTTCACGGTAATTACCACTACTCAAATTAAGATATTCATCAGCAGGTACAAGTGAATCTTTTGCACGACTGATTTCACCAAGTATTGATTTGTGTGGCAAAAACTTATCATCAATGTTCAAAAGGCGCTGACAATCCTTCATAACGCGTTTACTATCATCAGTATCATAGATTGTAAAATGCTTTGAAAAACCTAAATATTCGGCATTTCTGCGAAGAATACGCACACATATTGAATGGAAAGTGCCTGCCCAGATATCGTTTGCATCTTCACCAATGCGCAAAACAAGTCTTTCTTTCAATTCACTTGCTGCTTTGTTGGTAAATGTAAATGCTAAAATCTCCCAAGGCTTTGGTGCATTAACTGATAAAACACCTTTAATATGCTCATAAACAGATTCATTGCCAGTACAATACTCATTAAGTAAACTGATAGTATTATCATCAAAACGATTTTCAATCATATTAGAATTATATGCACAACCATATTTCATTAAATTTGCAATACGATTGACAAGTACAGTAGTTTTACCACTACCTGCACCAGCAAGAATTAAAAGCGGTCCGTCAACTGATAAGACCGCTTTTAATTGCATATCATTCATTCTGTTAAATTCTTTTAATATAATTTTGTTTCTTAATTCACAAATTTGTGATTGCATTATTATTCTCCTATATTAAACAGATTTCCACCTTTTGAATCTATTGCTACGATTAAAGGGAAATCTTTTAAAGTAAGTTTTTTTACTGATTCACAGCCTAATTCATCAAAAGCAATAACATGTGCTTCGACAATTGACTTGGACGCAAGAGCACCTGCACCACCAACAGCACAAAAATATATTGCGCGGTTTCTTGTGATTGCATCGCACACTTCAAGTGAACGCGGACCTTTACCAATCATACCTAAAAGCCCCATATCAAGAAGTTTCGGTGCATATTTATCCATTCTGCTTGAAGTTGTTGGTCCACAACTGCCAATTGCAAGTTTTTCAGGTGTTGGTGTTGGACCTGCATAATAGATTACAGCGCCATTTATTTCAAATGGCGTTGCAGAATTGTTATTTATTTGCTCCATAATCTTTTTATGGGCTGCATCACGAGCTGTATAAACAGTCCCTGAAAGATAAACTCTGTCACCCACAACTAAATTAGGAATATATTTTTTTAACTCTTGTGTATTAATGGAATATTCCATTTTATTATTCCTCATCAATAATAGAATCAGGTTGAATGTTCAAATCAGAATTGAATTCTGTATTTGGCTCATACGATATAAATGTAAGTCCACTACCATCATTTGTTCTTTCAACACGGATTGCATCGTCAGGTACATCCATGTCAAAATTAATTGAATGAGCTTCAATTCCAGTCAAATCTGTATGTAAGTTAAGAAGTGATGAAGCAGAATTATTAAGCTTGCTACCAAGAGCATAAACATCTTTATGAAGTTGTTCAAGAGAAGAGTTGAACTTTCTTGAAATAGCGTCAACATCTTTTAAGAGTTGCTCAATCTCATTTGCTTCGCGCTTAACATCTTGTGATGCAATTGCACCAATGTCTTTTGCTTTTGATTTTGCACTATCAACAAGCTCATCAGAATATCTTCTTGCATCAATATAAGCTGCACCAATTTGTTTTTCTGCTCTTTTAAGTTTTTCAGATTTCTCCTCAAAACTATTGATTTTTTCAACAAACTGTTCGTTCTCTTTGAGAGCAATTTCGAGCTTAACTGCAAGGTCATTAGCTTCTTTTTCTTTTTCAACTAATTTTTCACTAACAGCACAAAGATTTTCAATGCGGATTTCAAGCTCATCTATTTTGCGTTTTAATTCAAGAGATTCGTTTCTCTTATTATCAAGTTGTTCTTTAACTTCTGCAGTTTCTAACTGTAATTTTTCAACATAAGCCAAAACATCTGACTTTTTAAAACCGCCAAATATTGAAGTTTTCATAACTGTAATATCGTTGTTCATCACTACAACCTCATATAATAAAAATATTTAATTTATTTTAACAGAAAAATATGATTATGACAACCATTTGTTAAAATAAAGATAAAAAAATATGGACTTTTGTTGATTATGGTTGTAAAATGTTAGTTAGAGGTGATATTTTATGAAGAAAAAAACAAAGAAAATCTTAAAAACAGTCGGTATTGCAGGTGCTGCAGCGTCAGCAACATATTTTCTTTTGGGAAACATTTTCTATTTTTCAACCTTAACAAAGCAAGGACTTAACGGAAGTCTTACAAAAAAAGTTGTAAAATCAAATAAAGGTACAGACGAATATACTCAATATCTTAATAGCGAACTTGATAAAGGCAAAGTCTGGTTTGATAATGCTAAAAAAGAAAAAATTGCTATTCGTTCATCAAGTGACAAGAAAAACCTTCACGCTGACTTTATTTTTGCAGATGAATCAACCGATATTTGTGCTGTTGTTGTTCATGGGTACACTTCTTCGCCAAGAAATATGGGCGTTTATGCACAGAAATATCACGAATTAGGTTATGATGTGTTAATGCCAAGCCTTAATGGTCACGCAGACAGTGAAGCGGGCTATGTCACAATGGGTTGGGAAGACCGACTTGATGTAATTGACTGGATAAATTTCATTGTTGATAATAATCCAAATCTTAAAATTATTATTCATGGTGTTTCAATGGGTGCTGCAACAACAATGATGGCAACTGGAGAAGAATTACCTGAAAATGTAAAAGTAGCTGTTGCTGATTGCGGCTTTACATCAGTATGGGATATTTTCAGCAATAAAATAACAAATAGTTTTAAAATGCATGAGTTCCCTATGCTATATAGTGCAAATACAGTTAACAAAATTTATTCTGGTTTTGATTTTAAAGAAGCATCATCTATTGAGCAATTAAAAAAATCAAAAACACCAACCATTTTTTTACATGGTGAAAACGACAAGTTTGTTCCTTATGAAATGCTTGATAAGGTTTATGATGCAGCCGTTTGTGAAAAAGAAAAAGTAACAATTCCAAACGCACCACATGCAAGAAATGCTTGTGCAAACCCTGAACTCTATTGGGATTCGATTTTAAACTTTATAAACAGATACTTATAAAATTGAGACGCACTCTGCTACTGGAGTGCGTCTCTTATTGTTTTAATATTCATTTATGGTATCCAAACACCGTTTGAGTCAAAGTGATATTCGTTTCCGTCTATTATTTTAGTACCCGTTACCATATATCCGCTAGCATCAAGATAATACCATTGATTATTCCATTTTACCCAGTCATTGATAACCATTCTGCCATTTGAATCAAGATAACACCAACCGACTGAGTCTTTTACCCATTCGTTTACAACCAAATGACCATTTGAGCCAAGATAGCACCAACCGACACTATCTTTAATCCATTTGTTATATAACCAATGTCCATTTGAGTCAAGGTAACACCAACCGACTGAGTCTTTGACCCAATGGCCTTTTGAGTCAAACAGACTATCAATCTCTCCACTTTTGAATTTAAAAATTCTCAATGCATCAGCAAGTTCAACCTTACCGCTTATATCAGTATCGGCAGCTAATAATGCTAAATCCGAAAGATTAGAAATCTCACCTGTTTTATATTTAAAAATCAACAGTGCATCTGCAATTGTAACAGAATCATCTGCATCAATATCACCTAATATTACATTTGCGTTAACAGTGATTTTACAAGTTGCTGTGAATGAACCAACTTTAGCAGTAATTGTTGCTTCACCTTTCCCAACTGCTGTAACCTTCCCGTTAGAAACTGTTGCAACTGAATTGTTCGAAGATGACCAAGTGACGGTTTTATTATCAGTTGTGTTAGTTGGTTGATAGCTTACTGAAAGGTTAGAACTATCACCATTAAACAATGACAATGATGTTGTGTTAAGTTTAATGCCTGTCATTGGAATATTGTTTTGAGCACTTTTTTCAATATTGATGGTGTAAGTGCGCTCATTGCCGTTTTCTGCTTTGACAACAACAGAAATTAAATTACTACCATCTTTAAGAGTTACATTACCAGCACCCGTAATTTTTGCTTTTGAATTTATTGGAGTAGCTGCTATATTAACAGATGATGTATTAGATGCAACTTTGTATGTATAACCACTTGTCTTTGCAGAATCAAAATTAATCGAATCACCATCAATTGTTAATGATTTTAACCAGTTATTAGGGCTATAATTATTTGCTTGTGGCAATTCACAAACTTTTTCAGGCATATTCCTATAGATTGGAATAATAAATGTAAAATTATTATCAATAACGCCCTGATCCTTGTATGTATTTAGTACTCTTGGAGCTTCGTTAGCAGGAGCAGCAATATTTTGCATATATTGATGATAGAAATATGTAGGGTCAGGGTTTGATGTATTAAACTTCTGAAAATATATCGTATTCTGTTTATGAACGCTATTTATATATTTTGAACCAATCCAATAACTTCCACCAACAATAGATTTGTATTGTGAATTCCAAGGAATCATACACTTATCTTTATCATAACTGTCAAGACCATCACCAGTTTTTGCAAAATACAAGCCATTAGCAATAGGGTCAATTCCTGAAGAAGCGCCAATATTGTAAAAGTTATAATACCCTTTATAACTGCCATAATTGCCACTTGTAGAACCACTTCCAGAATTGCCGACTTCTTGAATTGTGCGAGAAGCAAGATGATAAGGACTAACTTTTGAATACATGGCTGCATCTATATATGCTTGAACATACAAAACTTCTTGATTGCTATTATTCCTTATTTTAGCATTATTCATAAAAGAATTTTTGATAATGTTTTGAACACCATCAATATTTTGTGTTTTTGAGTCGTAGGAAAGACTCTCAAACATAAATACTGTATTTTCATTGAGGAAATTTCTTGGATCCATATAATATGCGACTGTTTCTTTATTTGCTTGATACCAGGTTTTACCATCGTGGGGAATAAATTTGTCTTCTCTATAATTAAAACAGTCTTCAGCAAATGAAAGATATGAATATGGCGCACCTTGAATTAAACTTCGCTCAGTGTAACATTGACCTTTGTTTGTGGTTAAAAACAAGTCGTTCCAATCATATCCTGTATCATAGAAAACAAAATTCCAATTGGGGTGTAGACTCAAAAGGTTTTCAATATATGGTTTATAGATATCTGGAACACCTTCAGGCATAACAAAATCGTCGGTATTAGGTTTTAATGTGACAAACTGTGAAGCAACATATCCTTTATAAGTAGTGCCATTGTAAACAAATTCAATATAACACCAAGTCGGATTAACTTTATCATTATTTATGCTATCTACAGTGTTTAATACGGTTATATCATGCTCAGGCTGAAGCATTATTCCTAACTTATTAGTAGTAATATTTGCACAAGGTGAAGTTCTGACATTAACATCAGTATCATTTATATAACCTGCTTTAGATTCGGCATAAACAAAAAAAGACACTGAAAGTGAGAAAAAAATTGAAACGGTTAAAAGTAATGAAATTATACTTTTAAAAACATTTTGTTTCATATACTCACTCCCTTGCATCATATATGCTTATTCTACCAAAAAACAGATAAATCGTCAAGTTACATATATTGGCATAAGGTAAAATAAATCTTAATAAAAACTATTGACATTAAAAAAATCTATGCTATAATAACAGTAATCATTACTGTTAACGAGGTGAGATTAATGGCAATAGAAAGAAAGAGCAAGCAAAGAGATGCTATTATCAATGAGCTTTGTTCAAGATATGACCACCCTACTGCTATGGAACTTTATTCGTCAGTTCGCGAAGTTATTCCTAATCTTAGTTTAGGAACACTTTATCGAAATTTATCTCAACTTGAAGAAAACGGAATGGTTTTGAGAATTCCCGACGGTGCTAATGATCGTTTTGATGGGAATGTTAATCCACATGCTCACTTCAAGTGTATCGCTTGTGGCAAAGTTTATGATTTAATGTCTTTCAAAAGTGATTCAATCACCTTTTCAGATGACATTATTGGCAAAGTTGTAAATTACAGTTTAATGGCGTTTGGCTCATGTAAACATTGTAATAAATTAAATTGATTATTATTTTGGAGGAAAAAATTATGAAAAAATTTGTATGCTCAGTTTGCGGTTATGTACATGAAGGAGATTCAGCACCTGAAAGATGCCCACAGTGTAAAGTGCCTGCTGACAAGTTCAACGAAGTAAAAGAAAACGAAAGAACTTGGGCTGCAGAACACGTTGTAGGCGTTGCAAAAGGTGTTTCAGAAGACATTATTATGGACCTTCGTGCAAACTTTGAAGGCGAATGTTCAGAAGTTGGTATGTATCTTGCAATGGCAAGAGTTGCACATCGTGAAGGCTACCCTGAAATCGGTCTTTACTGGGAAAAAGCAGCTTGGGAAGAAGCAGAACATGCTGCTAAATTCGCAGAACTTCTTGGTGAAGTTGTAACAGATAGCACAAAGAAAAACCTTGAAATGAGAGTTGATGCTGAAAACGGCGCAACAATGGGTAAATTTGACCTTGCAAAACGTGCAAAAGAACAAGGTCTCGATGCAATTCACGACACAGTTCATGAAATGGCTCGTGACGAGGCAAGACACGGTAAGGCATTTGAGGGTCTCCTCAACCGCTATTTCAAATAAGCGAAAAACCGCATAAAATAAGGGTTTTTGGGACATCCACCGCTTTGGTGGGTGTCCTTTGCTTTTGTGGGTAATCTGTGATAGTGTGCATTTTACACACTCCAAAACATACCGAAAAATTTATTTTTTAATGGGTGTGTGTATTTCGGTGTGTAAATAAAAAAGATATGAGTGAATTTCACCCATATCTTTGCGGTTATTCTGCATCCGTATCTTCGTTAAGGTCTGCGGATGTATCATTCTTATAATAGTTAATAATCATTTGTCGCTTGTTCTCATTACCCTTAATTACGAACTTGGGATTTATGAGATAAACACCGTTTGATTTTCTTTTCATAAAATCAACCTGTTGCAATTTTCTAAGTACGGAATAAACGGTTTTCTCTGACACTCCGCATCCTTTGGCAATCTGTTTCTTGGTTCCAAGAAATGTGTTGTCGCTATATTTAACATTTTCAAGGATGTAACATACAACCTTTACGGATTTTGAGTTTAATATACCGAGTGCCAGTAAAAAGTCAGCCATAAACACTTTGATAAAATTCTGTGATGTTACCTCTTTTGAAACAATGAACTCACCATATTCGCCTGTTTCAACATTTACGGTTGATACAATTTCAGTTCTATTCGCCATCTGTTTTGGTCCTCCTTTCTGTCGTATTCAATTTGAATATGATGGAAAGGATTTTTTATTGAGGTAAAACAGGTAATTTAATTACAGTAAAGCAGGTAAAAAATTACCTACTAACAGGTAAAATTTTACCTGTTTTGAAATGGCGATTTTCCCATATATATCAAGGGGTTTTGGGTGTTTTTTGGTTTTTGTTCCTCTCTTCTTATATTCAATAACGAATAACATACGTTTAAGAACCGTTAGGTTCTCTGTAACAGATTCCGCAAAGTAGGTGTTACGGCGGCCGTACTTTGCGGATAAAAAAGATATGAGTAAAAGTTCCTATTCTGGTATTGTGTTCGTTTAGTGGCGGTTTGCTATACTGCAGATGTTCCAGATGTTTTTGTATTTTGGTAAAGGCGATTCGTGTTTGTGTTTTCTGGTGGCGACCATTTGTGATTGGTCGCCTTTTCTTTTGGCATCGCTGATGCGATGTGAAAAAGCGGATGATTGCAAACTCTTAAAGCCGGCACACGGACAAAGTGATGTTCTTTGATGTCGCTCACCTCTATAACGAAAAAACACCTGCACGGATGCAGGTGTTTTTTCTGGTGAGCGATAGATTGTATTCCAACCATTGCGAATGGTTGGCTTGCGGTTCCACGTTGGATGTTGAGCAGGTCTGCTCCGGTGTCGGTTTTTATTCCTTACAGGTAAGGAATGGCAATGTATCAGTTAGGTGATAGCAAACAACCGCTTTTTGTATCACCTACGGTGATGTGTTGTGCGGTATCACTATGGTGATACCTTTGAAAAATCGCTCTGATGAGCGATTTTGTGATTATTCACCCAGTAGTGTTTTTAGTCGCTTTTGCTCCTCTACCAGATAATTGTAAAACTCATACGGTTTGATTTTTGGACCACCGTTCTGTGCCGCATCAAGGCGGTTTGAAATCTCCTCATAAAGTTTTTGAACTACCTCACGGTCAATGCCAACAGGTGCGGAATCTTGTTTCGCCTTTCGTGGCATTGGGTACTTTTTTCTTACCAAAGATACTATTAAGTGATTAACAGATACATCCTGCTCATCAGCAACCTGTTTCAAGTAGTCGCAGTATTCAGCATCAAAATATACACGTACATCTTTTTTGCTCATAAGTAAAAAACTCCTTTCAATGACAACTGCATCACAAGGCAGTTGTTCCGTTAATGGTGGCGAACTTTAAGGCATCAAGCCGCAAAGTGCCTCCATTAAAAGTATGAAAAATCATCCTTATATCAAGGGGATGAATTTTCATACTCCAAGGCATAACAACCACAAAACAAAAGGCGGTAGTGCCATTTGTTAAAAGGTTGGTGTGCCTTAAAGAAAAAGAGTGTTTCAGCATCAACAGATGGTGTATACACTATTTTTCCCAGACAGGA
>JAZQWV010000074.1:0-9395 GCA_045632525.1 Candidatus Fimenecus sp. | reverse complement strand
TCAAACGTGCGCGTCTGCCGATTCCGCCACTCTCGCATATCGGTCGTTCTCTCGAACGCAAGAGACATTATATCAAAGGAAATCGACACTGTCAAGCACTTTTTGAAAAAATTTTTAATATTTTTAAATTGAATCTTTTTTGCGCTGTGCACCCTGCTTTGTTGATGGCTTTTTTCTGTGTTTCGGCAAGCCTTGTGCTATGGTCGGAAAACTGTTTTCGGTTTCTGCTGTTGGTTGAATTTCATAAGTTCCATATTTATTCACCATTTCATAAGGGGACTCGGGACTATCGGGAAAATATGTTGTATTTTCTTCCAGTTCTTCATAATGTGGAAACTTTTCTTTTTTGTCTTTCATTTTCATCACCAACATTATTATGGATAAAAAACTTTAAAGAATACAAAAAACGGTAGAGAAAAATCTCTACCGTTTTGATTTTGTTTTTATGCGTCTGCTTTTTCTTGTGCTTCTTTTTCGTGTTTTTCACGAAGTGCTGCATAAATTGGTTCCATCTTTTCTTTTGTAAGTGGATAACCAAATCTGAAAATAAGCCATACACTTGTGTAAACAATCGCAGGAATAATTGTACAGATAAACATAATCTTGTTACTTGTACCATTTTCTGCAATAAAGCCGTTACCAGCTGTAAGGCTATCATATTTTGCCCATTGAAGAAGGAAGAGTCCGCCAGCGTCAGCAATCGCCTGACCAAACTGACGGCCGAATGTATAAGCAGAATAAACTGCACTCTCATTACGGATACCTGTTTTGTATTCTTGATAGTCGATAACGTCCATAACAACTGCCCAGCAAGTAAGGCTGACAAATGTATAGCCAAAGCCGATAAGAAGAAGGCAAGTCATATAAAGCCATGCTGGATAAATGCCCTGTGTTGGGTTAATCCACATAATGAAGTCTTGGTTATTTGCAGTAACAAAAAGGAATACAGAAGTTATTGCAGAGACAATTGACATTCTTCCGCAAAGCTCTTTTTTACCATATTTTGCAGAAAGTTTTGGTGTGAACAAAATCAATATTACCATTGGAAGATAATTACAGATTGTTCCCACGATGCTAAGACCTGTATTTGTAAAGTAGTTCTTATAAAGATAAGTATTGAATGAGCCAAATTGAAGCTGACCACTAATAAGAACACCTGACAAAGTGAGCAATACAAATGGTCTTGACTTGAAGAGACCTTTATATACACCCTTTAAGTCTACATTTTCATCATCAACTGCAGGCACACGCTCTTTTACCATTCTGTGACCAACAAGGTAAGTGATGATTGAGAAAATACCCATCAAAAGAGCATACATAAACATTCTAGTGCCGTCTGCAACTTCAATTTCTTGACCTGTTTGCTCATCAAATCTGCCAGTACCAACATAAATAACCATTGGTGCAATAAGAAGAACAACTGCACCACCAATACCAGAACCTACTGAACGAGCAGTTGAAAGAATTGTTCTACCCTTAGGGTCATCAGTGATAACAGAAGCAAGTGAACCAAAAGGAATGTTCATTGCGGTGTACATTGTGCAATACACAAGATACAAGATAATTGCAAGAACAAACAAAAGCATTGGCTTTTCTGCTAATGTCTGATTGTAGAAAATTGAATTTGGGTCGTTAAATGGAATAAAGCAGAGAACTGTTGAAATTCCCAAAGGCACTGCAACAAGTCTTAAATACTGACGATATTTACCGTCTTTACCTGCCTTTCGCTTTGAAACAACCGCGCCCCAAAGTGGGTCATTAACAACGTCCCAAAGACGAGTAATGATAAACATATAACCAACCAGCTTTGGTGCAATTCCAATAACGTCGGTCATAAAAATTTTAAGATAGCTTGTGATGTATGTAAGGTTAAACATATTACCTGATTCAGCAATAGTATAACCCGCAATATCTTTAAAGCCTATTCTGTTAGGATGATTATTTATTTCTTTGACTTTCTTTTCTTTTGCCATTGAAACATTTCTCCCCTTTCTCCTATTATAATAAAGTATGATAACACTTTTTAACATAAATTACAATAGGAATAATTGAATTGCACTAAGGACGCCCTTAACTGTAAACAAAAATATTGCTTTTTATTTATTAGATATGATACAATTAATTTACATACTTAAATATTGGAGGGATTTGGGTGTTTAAAATTAATAATTTTACAAACAATGACGATGTTGACATTATCGCTGAAAAAGGACCTTTTCAGGTTGTTCAGTACAAAAGAGACCTTAGTGTTTCTCCTTCAACAGCAATGATTGCATACTTCTGCGATGAAATGAATATCAGAAAAAGGCAGGTTGTTTGCAACCTTTCAAAATCTAATGGTATTGTTTGCCAAGCAGGTTCAATGCAATGGACTGTGGGTAATGTTAATGCTACAACAGGCGTAAAAAGTGCTGGGGACTTTTTAGGCAAGCTCGTTAAGGGAAAAGTTACTGGTGAGAGTGCGATTAAACCCGAATATGTGGGAAATGGCATATTAGTTTTAGAACCTACATACAGACATATTATTTTGTTAGATACAAGTTCTTGGAATGGCAAGGTTGTTCTTGATGACGGACTTTTCCTTGCGTGCGACGCCTCAATAAAGCAAAAGTTAGTTGCTCGTTCCAACCTTTCTTCTGCAGTTCTTGGTGGTGAAGGGTTATTCAACTTGGCTCTCGACGGTAATGGTATTGCCGTTCTTGAATGTCGCTGCCCGCAAGAAGAACTTATTGAAATTGAACTTGAAAACGACATTCTTAAAGTTGACGGTAGTTTTGCTATTGCTTGGAGCGATACATTAAACTTTACTGTTGAGCGTTCTGGCAAATCACTTATTGGTTCTGCAGCATCTGGTGAAGGCCTTGTAAATGTATATCGTGGTACAGGTAAGGTTCTTCTTGCACCTGTTGACAGAACAATCGGAACGCTTCCAGTTTCTTCTGCAACACCTTCCGCTCCGGCCTCTGCTGGTAGCAAAACTGCAGGAGCACTCGGTTCATTTATAGGTGGCATAGCAGATGCACTTGATTAATATTAAATACTTTTGTCATATTTTAAACAATAAGGGGCAGACTGGAGTCTGCTCCTTTTTGTATTTAGATGGTTACAGAAAGAAATCTTAAAAATCTATTCTTCGTTTATGCTTATTTTAACAACAGCAACAGTTATGTCATCGCATTTATCAATTGCTCTTGTCTTTGCAAGAGCACAGAGTTTTTCGGGCAAGTCATAAGAAAATCCGTTATCTTTGATATACGATTTAATCTCTTGAATATTGTTGTCGGCTGCACCGTCGGACATCATAACGAATACATCGCCATTTTTGAGTCCACCATGCACCGTGCCAAACTCGGCTTGTCTTAAAATACCAATTGGCATTGCCGATTTTTTAATCTCGGTAACTTTGCCTTGACGCACCAACAGAGAAACTGTTGCTCCAGCCTTATAAATCACGGCTTGTCCCGTATATAAATTGAGTTTTAAAATATCAAGAGTAGCAAGGGATTCGTCACGACTTTTAACAAGCATTGCCGAATTCACAAGTCGCAATGCACAAGGGAATGAAAAGCCTGAAACTATTAATCTCGAAAACATTGAAGATGCCATTATTCCGTCAATTGCCGCACGACTACCCGTGCCCATTCCATCACTTAAAACAGCGATGAAATTGCCTTTGCCATCATAAAAGGAATCAAAACAGTCACCGCAGACTTCATCTTCTTCCCCTGACGATTGATGATAAATACACTCTGCCGAAAATGAAGTTTTCTCCCAGAAAAACAAGATTTTTTCTTGGTCATTTTTAATGCTTGACGGAAATTCAAACTGAGTTTCTGTTATATTCTCTATACAATTTTTTATTTCTCTTTCGTCAACATTATTTTCAACAGAGAATGAAACATTAACAAATATATTTCCATATTCATCTTCATAGCAGTTCACAGAAGAATCAAGTCCCAAATTATCAATGCTGCTTTTAATGGTGTCCGACTTGTTTGTAAGAAGCCTTATGTTGCTTTGCACATCACAGAGCATATCGTCAAGCATATCACAGACATTTTCAAATTGGTCAGCAGTTATTTTTCGCATTTCGTTTATTCTCCCCTCTGCGCCAAGTCTTGCAGAATATGACGAATAATTTTTATTAAAACTATCACAAAGTGACATTATTCTTATGCAACGGTTTTGTAATGATGTGGGTGATGATGACGGTGTAACGCTTCCCGTTTTTCTAATTTCTTCAATCATCACATCAAATTCACCCGCTGTGCCTGAAAATCCATTGCGCCAACATTTTTCAAAGCTTGCACAATCTGTACACACATTATCACGCACACGAAGATAAACCCCCGTCGTATCGGGTGCTGCTTTTTCTTTAAGGATTTCGGCAACTTTTGTCACCATTCCTGACATGTCACCAACGGCATTTTTAGCTAGTTTAAGTCTAGACACTAGCATATTTTTAACAGCCGAGCCTTCGCCAGATAGCGCAGATATTGAAATCTGTGCTTTTATGTCTGTAAACCATTTCTGTGGGGTTAAAATAAACAGAACTGATGCCAATGCCGTTTCCATAAGCATAGCAAAATCTGCTTTTGTGCCATCGAAATATAAAAATATCGCACCAAAAGAAAAGATATAAGCAAATGCACAAAGAACTCGTCCCGAATATGAGAAAATGCCTGAAAAAAGACCTGCCAAACAATAGCAAAAAGACAATGGTGACACCGTACCCGTCATTGCAAAGCCCAATGATGCACCCGTGCCGATTATGGCACCGCCACTCTCTCTGAAAAGGAATGACGAAGACATGATAATGTATGAACAAATTGCGCCTGAAAGTGAAATGCCTAAAAAGGCGACACTTTTTAGCGATAAAATAAGAATAAGTATTGATATAACTGTACCTGTCAATTCTCTTGCAGAGATATATCCCCTGTTTTTAAACTTTTTGATGACTAAAAAACTGACTGCAAAAAAATAAGCCAAGCCAAATGATGAAACTGTTTCTGCAACAAATAAAAAGAGTTTTCTAGCATCGAAAGATGATGTAATTGTCACTACAATTCCTGTTGATGCTGTGGCAAAAAATGAAATCAGCGCAGGAACAAAAAGTTTTTCACGCAGAGAGTTAAAAGTGTTTGTGTAAACCTTTAAAATATAGACAATAATCAGCGCCATAACATAACGAAATGCCATTAAATATTCACTTGAAATTATGTATCCGAGCATTGCCCCAAGACATGAAAACAAAGTGTTTTCACGATTTGTGCCACTGCAAAAAGCAATCCCCAAAGGTGAAAAATATGCTTCTTTTGATGCTGATGCCGTGAGCATGCCTATTCCAAAATGAGCGCATTGAATAATCACAGATTTGGCTAAATCAGAAAGTTGTATTCTGTCACTATTTTCGAGTGCACCAAACTCATTATTCTTCATTTTTTTCACCTTCCAAGCATATTTTATCGTACTCATTATTATATGCTTGTCCCAATGGTGTTTTTTGGTGCTTTGAGTCAGTGAAATTTGTTTTGTTTTGTCGTTTTGGATAAATAGAAATCACAATGGACAGAATAATTATTTTTATCTTTTCAAACCTGTTTTTTTGTGTTAGAATAAAGTGTTCACGAAAAGGAGTGAGTTTATGTCAAAAGTTTTTACTGTTGTTTCGGGCAAGGGTGGCGTTGGAAAATCCACATTTTGCGTAAATGTTGCAATTTCTCTTGCTGAACAAAACAAAAAAGTTTTACTCATAGACGGCGATGCAGGTCTTCGCAGTCTTGATTTACTTCTTTCTGTTGATTCTATGGTTGTTTATGACTGGCTCGACATTATTGAAAATCGTTGCGACCATAATAAAGCTCGTCTTTTTTTCAATGACAATCTTCAGCTTTTGCCTGCGCCAATTACATATCCTGACTCACTCACAAAAGATATTTTTATGGATATGATTGGTAAATTTAGGGAAGACTATGACTATATTATTATCGATTCCCCTGCGGGCACGGGCGAATTGCCATTGCTCTATTCTGATTGCAGTGATATGTGCCTTGTTGTTGCTACCCCCGATGAAGTAAGCGCACGAAGTGCTTGTGCCGTTGGTAATGCATTGATTAAACAAGGCGTTCAAGAAGATAATCTTCGTCTTATTATCAACCGATTTGATGAAAAAGCAGTAAAAAGAGGCAAGCTTTTAAATATTGACGATATGATTGACAGAACTTATATTCGTCTTTTAGGTGTTGTGCCTGAAGACCGAAATTTAATGTATTTTTCTGTAACAGAAAACCTGCTTTCTGACCATTCTGATACTAAAAATGCTTTCTCTAATATCGCTAAACGAATTTTGGGTAAAGAAGTTGCAATTTTATTGTAAAAAAATGTTGAAAACTTGATATTTTTTTGTTATTATAGTAATTGATTTTGTTATACTAAATTATTATGCGCAGTTTTTCTTACAAAAACGAAAGGGGTTAAATTATGAACATAGCACTCATGGCACACGACTCAAAAAAAGAACTTATGACACAGTTCTGCATTGCTTATTGTGGAATTCTCTCACGTCATTCTCTTTGTGCTACCGGAACAACGGGTAAAATGGTATCAGAAGCTACCGGACTTAAAATCCAACAGTTTTTAAGTGGTTCTCAGGGTGGCGACCAGCAAATCAGTTCAAGAATTGCTTGTAACGAAATCGACTTGCTTTTAATGTTCCGTGACCCACTTAATCCGAAACCCCACGAACCAAAAGACAACACATTGCTTCGTCTTTGTGATGTGCATAATGTTCCTGTTGCTACTAATATCGCAACTGCTGAGGCACTTATTCACTCTCTCGAACGCGGTGACCTTGACTGGCGTGATATTATTAATCCAAAAAGATAAAAACAGAATATTTTTAAAGATGCCTCACTTTTTCAAGGTGAGGCACACCTAATATATAAGGATAATTTTTAAGGAAGTTTTTTTATGGCTTTAATTACAAATGCTATTAAGGGTACACAAGATACTCTGCCTAACGAAAGTTACAAAATTCAATATATTGAATCATCTGCTCGCGAAACTGCTGAAAACTTTGGCTTTCGCGAAATGAGAACACCTGTTTTTGAACATACTGAACTTTTTCAGCGTGGTGTTGGTGAAACAACTGACGTTGTTCAAAAAGAGATGTACACATTTGAAGACAAAGGCGGTCGTTCAATCACTCTTCGCCCTGAAGGTACTGCAGGTGCTGTTAGAGCATTCCTTGAGCACGGTCTTTTCAACGAAGCATTACCACAGAAGATTTTCTATCTCACATCTTGCTATCGTTATGAAAAACCACAAGCAGGTCGTCTTCGTGAATTCCATCAATTTGGTATCGAGTGTTTTGGCGCAGGTTCACCTGCCGCTGATGCAGAAGTTATTTCACTTGCACACGAATTCTTCAACTATTTAGGAATCAACAATTTAAGCCTTGAAATCAACTCAATTGGTTGTCCTGAATGCAGAAAGAATTATCACAAAGCACTCAAAGAGTATTTCGAAACATATAAAGGTGACCTTTGCGAAACTTGTCTAGGTCGTCTTGACAGAAACCCAATGAGAATTCTTGACTGCAAGAGTCCCGTTTGTTCAGGTATTGCTGACAAAGCACCAACAGTTATAGAATTCCTTTGCGAAGATTGTCATAACCACTTTGAAAGCGTTAAGAAATACCTTGATGCTATGGAAATTGAATACACAGTTAACCCACAAATCGTTCGTGGTCTTGACTATTACACAAGAACTGTTTTTGAATTTGTTTCAAAAGAAATCGGTGCTCAGGGCACAGTTTGTGGCGGTGGTCGTTATGACGGCCTTATTAAAGAAATGGGTGGTCAACCACTTCCCGCTTGTGGCTTCGGTTTAGGTCTTGAAAGACTTCTTCTTTTGATGGAAGCACAGGGTACAAAATTCCCAGAGCCTAAAAAATGTGATTTATATATTGCAAGCATGGGCGAAAACGCAAATATCAAAGCCGCTGCCATTGCAAAAGATTTGCGCAATGAAGGTCTTTATGTTCAGTTTGACACAGTTGGCCGCGGACTTAAAGCGCAAATGAAATATGCAAACAAAATTGGTGCACTTTATACTCTTGTTTTAGGCGATAACGAAATCGAAACAGGTAGTATTAAAATCAAGAATATGGAAACTGGCAACGAAACAGAAATGACTCTTTCTGACTTTGCCGAGAATTTTCAAGCAATTGTTATAAAAGATGCTATGTCGGGATTTGAATCTCTTGGCATGGAAGGTTTTGATTTATCAACTCTTCTCGGAGGTGTAGAATAATGGATACAATGAACGGATTAAAAAGAACTGACTATTGTGGCACTTTAAATGCCGACTTTGTTGGCAAAGAGGTTACAGTTGCAGGTTGGGTGCAGCGTCGTCGTGACCTTGGTGCACTTATTTTCATTGATTTAAGAGACAGAACAGGTGTTGTGCAATTAGCTTTTGACGATAATACAGACAGAGAAATTTTTGATAAAGCATTCACAGTTCGTAGTGAATATGTACTTATGGCAAAAGGCGTCGTTCGTGAGCGTTCTTCAAAGAACAAGGACATCCCAACAGGCGACATTGAAATCGAAGTTAAAGATTTAAGAATTGTTGGTGTTAGTGAAACTCCACCTTTTGAAATTGTTGAAAACTGTCAGACATCAGAGGTAACTCGTCTTAAATATCGTTACCTTGACCTTCGTCGTCCTGATTTGCAGAAGAATATTCTTCTCCGTCACAAAATCACAAAAATCACTCGTGACTATTTTGACGAAAACGGATTTATTGAAATTGAAACTCCAATGCTTATCCGTTCAACTCCTGAAGGTGCTCGTGACTTCCTTGTTCCATCAAGAATTCACAACGGAAGCTTCTATGCTCTTCCACAGTCACCACAGCTTTACAAACAGCTTTCAATGGTAGCAGGCTTTGACAGATATATGCAGATTGCCCGTTGCTTCCGTGACGAGGACCTTCGTGCTGACCGTCAGCCTGAATTTACACAGATTGACCTTGAAATGTCATTCGTTGACGTTGATGACGTTATGGGTATGGGTGAAGGCTATATTCAGAGAGTATTCAAAGAGGCTATGGGCGTTGATATTCAGTTACCACTTCCACGCCTTACTTATAAAGACGCTATGGAGCGTTACGGTTCTGACAAGCCTGATACTCGTTACGAAATGGAACTTTGCGACTTAGGTGATGTTGTTAAGGGTTGTGGCTTTGGCGTATTTACATCTGCTCTTGAAGCTGGTGGTGCAGTTTACTGTATTACAGCTAAAAATGCAGTCAATACTCTTACAAGAAAAGAAATTGATAAATTAACAGAGTTTGTTCGCGGTATCGGCGCTAAAGGACTTGCATTTGCT